>JBBQPD010000769.1:0-3720 GCA_038331535.1 Gemmatales bacterium
GGGCGCACACCGCCCCTGTCGAAAAAATAGAAAATACGCATGGCGCTGCCGCACTCCGCGTTGGTACAATACCCTCATCTGTTGGAATCCCGCCTCCTGTCTCTGCCGTGTTTCTCGGAACGGAAGGGTATGGACGACACGTCAGCCAGTCTGCTCGAGCGCTTGCGCCAACCGGGCCAGGCAAGTGCCTGGGAGCGCTTCGTTGACCTTTATACGCCGCTGCTCTTTTTCTGGGCGTGCCGCATGGGCTTGCAGGCGTCCGACGCGTCCGACCTCGTGCAGGATCTCTTCGCGACCTTGCTCGAAAAACTCCCCACACTCGATCTCGACCAGAACAAGAGCTTTCGCGCCTGGTTGCGCACCATCATGCTGAACCGCTGGCGCGACCATTGCCGCCGCAAAGCCGCCGCCCTGCGCGGCGGCACCGACGCGGGACTCGATGATGTCCCTGTCCCCGACCCGGCCCAGTTCGTCTGGGAAAATGAGTATCGCCAACACATCCTGCGGCAGGCGCTGGAACTGATGCAGGCCGAGTTCCAGCCGCCCACCTGGAAGGCGTTCTGGGGGCTGGTCGTGGAGAGCAAGCCGGCCGCCGTCGTCGCCAAGGAATTGGGTCTCACTCCCGTCGCCGTCTACTCCGCCAAGGCCCGCGTCCTGCGCCGTCTGCGCCGGGAGTTCGACGGTTTGCTCGACTGACTCCTCTCCTTCTCCAATCAATGGCATGGAATCGTGTTCACGAGCCGCGACCGTCTGGGAGCGTTGTTGCCCGCGCTCCCTGACGGTCGCGGCTCGTGAACATGGTCGCGAGAAAAATATCGACCACTCGCGACAAATCTTGCTGCTCAGCTGCGTATTCTTTCCGGAAGCCGAGACGCCCGGCCCTCGATTGCAAACGGAGCGCTGCCGATGGTTGCCACCGCCTGTCCCGCCGCGGACCTCCTGCGTGAGTTCGTCCTGGGCCAACTTTCCGGCCCCGCCGCCGAGTCCCTCGACGCCCACCTGACCCAGTGCCCGCACTGCGCCCGGTCGATCGACTCCCTTAACGGTGAGGACGGCCTGGTCGTGTCGCTGCGTTCCGCGGGTCAGACGCGGCTGCCTCGGAACGCAATGATCGACCAGCTACGGTCGAAACTGCGTTCGCTCCGGCGCGCACCGATGTCCCAGGCGCTGACGCTCGACAACATCGGGGCCACGGCCGGACCCGCGAACAACGCCTCCCTGACCGTCGCCGTCTCCCCGACCCCGCCGCCGCTACCTCCAGAAACCAGTGCCCTACCCCACCATGTCGGCCGCTACCGCATCCTCGGTCGGCTCGGCGCCGGCGGCATGGGCACGGTCTACAAAGCCCACGACCCGCAGCTCAACCGCGTGGTCGCCGTCAAGGTGCCGCGTTTCGACGGCTCGGAAGCCGCCCAGGCGCAGGGCCGACAGCGCTTCATCCGCGAGGCGCGCGTCGCCGCCGGCGTGCGTCACCCTCACGTTTGTCCCCTGTACGACGTGGGCGAACAGGACGGCGTACCCTACGTCGTGATGGCCTTCGTCGAGGGCGAGAGCCTGGCCGACCGGCTGCGCGACAAGGGCCGTTTCGAGGATTGCCGCGAGGCGGTGGCCCTGATTCGGCAGGTGGGCGAGGGGCTGAGCGCCGTCCACTCCGTCCACATCGTCCACCGCGACATGAAGCCGGGCAACATCCTTCTCGACCGGGCGACCGGACAGCCCTTGCTTACCGATTTCGGACTGGCGCGCAATCTGACGGAGGGCGAGAACCTGACGGCCGACGGCTCGCTGCTGGGGACGCCGGCCTACATGTCGCCGGAGCAGGCGACGCAGGGCGGCGACGCCGTCGGGGCGCCGTCGGACCAGTACAGTCTGGCGGTCGTGCTCTATCAGCTGGTAACCGGCCGGATGCCGTTCGAGGGGCCGACCGTATCGGTGCTCTTTCAGATCGGCAATAAGGCTGCTCCCGCGGCGTCGCAATTCCGCCCCGGTCTCGATGCCAAGCTGGAGGCCATCCTGCGCACGGCGATGGCCCGAAAGCCGGAGGATCGCTACCCGACGGTGCAGGCATTCGTCGGGGCGCTGACGGCGTGGCTGCGGGCTGCGGCCCGGGACGCCGCAGCGCTCACGGGGAAGAAGCCGACCACCGACCACGCGCTCACCATTCCGCCGCTGCCGGGCGGCGGAGAGGCATTGACGGCGGCCGACGGGACGATGGCCCTGTCACCCGCCGCTCGAGGGAGTGTCGCAGCTGAGACCGTGGCGCTGCCCAACTTGGTCGCGCCTCGGCCGCGTCGCCGCGTCGCGATGATCGCCGTCGCGGCCATGCTGCTTCTGGCCATGACGAGCGTAGCCGGGTGGTTCTTACTTCGCAATTCGAAGGAGAAGAAAGACGATCCCGCAGTCGTGAATGAGGACAAGAAGAAGCCGAACGGCGACAAGAAACCTGGCTCTCACCCGCCGGAAGACCCGGTGGTGTCGAAAGCCGCTTATGTCCATCGGGAGCCGGCGAAGATCAAGGGCGTGACGACCTGGAACATCGTGGCGACCGACGACGTAAAGGACGGTCCCCACAGCACACTTGAACTCTCCCCCGATGGCTCCAAAATGCTCCTGCGTAACACCTCCTCCGACCTCTGGACCGCCTGGGATCTGATGGCAGGAGAGCGTTCGGCCGCCCCGTTCGGAACGAGATACGATTCCTTGTCCGCGGACGGCCGCCGGGCGGCGCGAACGAAAACAGCCTACTCGGCCTCCCTCGGTGAAGATCCGTCCAACCCCAACTGGGACACGTCTCTCCAGGGTCTGCCGCCGAACTTTGCATTACGAGGAAATATCATGCTCTCCCCGAACGGGGAATGGGCAGCCGCGCTTATAACTGGTAATGATTACCGCCTGGCCGTCTGGTGCCTGCGCCTGGCCACGCCGGCGGTCCGGCCATACTACGCCAACCCTATTACCAAAACCGTCTGGAGTCCGAAGCCGGGCCGGCTCGCGCTCCTGAACGGCAACGACGTGCAGCTGATGGACGTGGACGAGGACGGCAAACAGATTTCCTTGCGCCTGGCGAAATCGCTCCCGCACAACAGCACGGTCTTGGGCGGCAGCTTCTCGCCGGACGGAACGCGCTTCGCCAGTCTGGTTTACCAGACCCAGGAGTGCTGGGTCTGGGACGTTGAGGAGGAAAAGCGGCAAGTCATCCGGAAAATCCACTGGTTTAATAACCCGCCGGCCTGGTCGCCGAGCGGCGGCCGCCTCGCCTGCCCCCTCCAGGACGCGACCGACCCGGCCCGCAACGGCAACAAGGTGGGCGTATTCGATGCGGCCTCGGGTGACCTGTTGTTCGAGATCGAGGGCCATCCGTTCGGGACGAAAGATATTCTCTTCACGCCGGACGGCCGCACGATCGTCACCGCCGGCGGCGACGCGCTGATCCGCTTCTGGGACGCCGCCAACGGCAGCCTGCGCGGCACGCTCATGCTGTTGCCCAACATCCAGTGGCTGGCCTTCAACCCGGAAGGGCACTACAAGTTTTCGAGCAGGGCCGTAGAACTGAAGTTGTTCAAATTCCAGGTCAGCAAGACGAATGAAACCAAGTTGCTTTACCCGGAGCTTGCCGAGTTCGAAAAGGAGTACGGCTGGAAGAACGACCCGAGCAAGGTCAAGCTGCTGGGCGAGTGAGGGAACTCTTGAACGAGCCGCGACCGTCAGGGAGCGCTTCCC
>JBBQPD010000770.1:0-3719 GCA_038331535.1 Gemmatales bacterium
CCGGTTCCGGGTCGATCGAGAGGTCGGTCGTGTGACAGGTCTGGTGCGGCACGTCGCGCGGCGTCAGATGCGCCAGGTTCTGACAAAGAGACACCGGATCGGTGTATTCGTATTTCGTCGAGTGGGTCACGCGATAGTGCATGTCGGCCGTCAATTCTGGTTGCTGCCTCGGCACGAAAGAAGCTCACGAGCCGCGACCGTCAGGGAGCGTTCCCCGCGCTCCCTGACGGTCGCGGCTCGTGAGGAGCTTCCTTGCCGGGAAAATATTCCGGGATCGCAACGTCTGTCCCGCCGCTCGCGGACAGGTGGCGCGAGGTCTGCAAGTGGCTGAGGTACTTCTGGGTGATCGCGTCGGAGATCGCCGGCAGGGCGAGGGCCAGACTGGACAGCAACGCTTCCAGAGCCGCGCGCCGGCCTTCCGCGTCCGGCCGTACCAGCAGATGGATATCGACCAGCCGCAGCGCGGTCAGCGATTCCAGCATCCGGCGCTGCTCCGGACTGCGGCCGATGCGGACCGTGTCGCGCGGCAGGTGTTCGACGTCGTCCGACAGGGCCGCCATCTGGAAGGCGAGTGAACGCGGGTTCGTCTCGTCGGCCAGGAGCAGGTCCAGCACCGCCGCCGTCTGGAGGCTGCCCTGGTAACGGCGGCGATAGGTCATCGAGCTGTCGGCGATCTGCAACAGCGCTTCGAGGAGCGGCGCTTCGTAACCGTGCGCCTGCACCAGCGTGTTGCGGACCAGGCCGACCATGTACAGGGAGCGCTCCAGCTTGCGCCCCATGTCCAGAAAGCGCCAGCCTTCGCCGCGCGTGACGCTCTCCATCGCCAGGCCGCCGAACGCGGCGAGCGACAGGATCGTACGGTCGAGCAACTCCAGCTCGGCGCTGAGCGTGCGCCGCGCCGGTTCGAGAGAGTCGCCGACCGCTTCAGGCTCCGCACGGTCGGCGGCGAGCGCTTCGCGAATCTCGCGGAACTCCGCCAGGTCGCCGAGCACGCGCCACATGTCGGTGGAGATGCGGTCGCGCACGGTCCCGGCGACGCGCAACAGGGCATTGAGCACAGACGCCAAACTCCCGCGGCGGCGGGCGTCGTGCATCAGCGTCAGCAGCTCCGCCTCCGCCTCCGGTAGGGGTGAGTCCGGCACGGCGCGCGCCGGGGCGGCCTGGCGCTCGCTCAGCCGGGAGACCGCAAAGAGCAGCACCGCGAGTTCGGGCACTTCTGCCAGGCCCGAGGTCTCGATCAGCCGTTGCAGGCTGACGCGCAGCAGCCGGGTCAACCCTTCGGCCCGTTCGGCATAGCGCCCCAGCCAGTAGAGATTGTCCGCCACGCGGCTGGGCAGGTCGCTGCCGCCGCGCGTCAGCTCCAGGGGCAGACTGGACGGCCGCAGCAGGCTGAAATTGTTCACCGGATGGGCGGACAGCACCCAGGTGTCCTTGCTGCCGCCGCCGCGCTGCATGGACACCACTACGGTGCCGGTCGAGGCGCTGACGCGCGTCAGTCCGCCGGGCATGACGACGTAAGAATCCTGGTGGGCCGCGGCGTAGGCACGCAGAACAAGGTGGCGCGGTTGCAGGCGGTCGTCCGCCAGCACCGGCGCCGTGGACAGGGTAAGCCGCTCCTGGCCGACGTAGCGGTGCGGGCGGGCGCGGATTTCGCCGGCCAGTTTTTCGAGCTGCGCCCGGCTCAATTCGCCGCCGAAGACCGGTTCCATGCGCACGCTGGCCAGCGCGGGTTTGATGACCAGCTCGGGCAGACGGGACAGCACGTACTCGCAGACCTTTGGTTCGCCGCACCACCAGGTCGGGACCGACGGCAAGCGCAGCTCCTCGCCGAGCAGGTGCCGGCACAGGCCGGGAAGGAAGGCCAGGATCCCGGCCGTCTCCATCAGCCCGCTGCCGAGCGAGTTAGCCACGGCCACGTTGCCGGCGCGTACCGCCTGCACCAGGCCCGGCACGCCGATCGAGGAATCGGGGCGCAGCTCCAGTGGGTCGCAGAAATCGTCGTCCAGCCGGCGGAGGATCACGTCCACGGGCTGCAACCCACCCAGCACCTTGAGAAACACGTGGTCGTCGCGAACCGTGAGGTCGCCGCCTTCGACCAAGGTGTAACCGAGGTAGCGCGCCAGGTAAGCGTGCTCGAAGTAAGTCTCGTTGAACGGCCCCGGCGTGAGCAGGACGATGCGCGGGTTGTCGCGGTTGCACGGAGCGATGGACCGCAGCGTCTCGCGCAGCGTGCGGAAGAAGAGGGCCAGCCGATAGACCTGACAGTTGCGGAAGGTGTCCGGCAACATGCGCGACAGAACGATGCGATTCTCCAGGGCGTAACCCGCTCCGGACGGCGCTTGCGTGCGGTCGCCGAGCACCCAAAAACGGCCGTCGGCGGAGCGGCCGATGTTGGCGGCGTACAGGTGCAGGTAGCGATTGCTCGGCAGCTTCACTCCGTGACACGCGCGGTGAAAAGCGGGATTGGGGAAGAGAAGCTCCGGCGGCAGAAAGCCCGCCTGAATCGATTTCTGCGGGCCGTAGAGGTCGCGGAGGATCGCCTCCAGGAGCCGGCCGCGCTGGATCAGGCCCGCTTCGAGGACTTTCGCCTCGGTTGGCGCGACCACGAGCGGGATCGGGTCGAGCTGCCAGGGGCGCTCCATGCCGCGCGGGTCGCCGTAGACGTTGTAGGTGACGCCGTTTTCGCGGATGAGATGCTTGGCCTCTTCCCAGCGGCGCGTCAACTCCGGCAGGCCGAGTTCGCCAAGCGATTCGAGGAAGGCTTGCCAGTGCGGCCGTGCTTCGCCGCGCTCGTCGAACGCCTCGTCGGGCGCCGCGGCAAGCGGCGGGTAGCCGATCCAGTCCGCCGCCTGCGCGGGGTCGTCGCAAGTCGCAGAGAGTAGTTCGTTGCTGGCGGTCATCGCGCGAGGACTTCTTCCGCACTTGGGGTGTTCCAGGAGCCGCGCACGAAGTAAGCGGACGACGCACCGCTTACTTCGTGCTCCTATTGCAGGCTACAGAATCATATCACGGCTTCCCGTCGGTAGCGACGCCAGCTCGATGACGGAAGGCGGCCGGCTAGTTGGCGCCATGACGGAAACAGCAGTGGAAGTATCGCGCTGGAGCGTACTCGGCGGCGTCTGCCGCAGGTCGAGCGTGAAGGGGCACTCCGCATTCAGCTCCGGCGACGGCACCGCCATGCCGCCCGGCGTGTGTCCGAACGGGAAGAAACGCGCCGTGCGGCGGCCCTCGGCCACATTCGCGTTGATCGGCCGTGTGTCGTGCGAGCGCCCGCCGGGGTGGGACACATGGTAGACGCAGCCGCCCAGCGACCTCCCAAGCCACGTATCCAGAATATCAAAAGTCAGCGGCGCATGTACGGGAATCGTCGGGTGCAGGCACGAAGGCGGCTGCCAGGCCCGATAGCGAACCCCCGCCACAAACTCGCCGTTGACGCCCGTTGGGTGCAGCGGCACGCGCCGGCCGTTGCAAGTAACGATGTGGCGCGTGTCCGTCAGGCCGCTGACCTTAACCTGGAGGCGTTCGACCGAGGACTCGACATAGCGCACCGTGGCGCCGCCGTCCGATTCCTCGCCGAGTACGTGCCACGGCTCCAGGGCCAATCGCAACTCTAAGTGCACGGCCCGCCGCGTCACGCTTCCATACGTCGGGAAGCGGAATTCGAAGTGCGGCGCGAACCACGCCTCATCGAAGGCGAACCCAGCCTCGCCCAGATCGTA
>JBBQPD010000771.1:0-3717 GCA_038331535.1 Gemmatales bacterium
GATTCTGATAGGTCAATCCACTGGCAGCGGAAGTCGAAGCGGCGTCGAAGGTGGCGCCATTGAGGTTGATCCGAAGGTTATTCGCCGTGACCTCCGAGATGGTGACGTTGGCCGTGGCCGACACCGACTCCGTCAGGGTGAGGTTCGTGCCCGTTCCGCCATAAGCGAGGACCACGGCGGGAGCCAGCCGATCTTCCAGCTGCTCGACCCTGGGAAGAGCGCGTTGCCGGCGCACCAGCGGACGGGAAGCGGCCCGCTTGCGGGCAGTCTTCTTGGAACCCCAACCGAGCAGCTGCTTGAACCAGGATGAGAGCGTCATATGAAGTGTCTTCCTGTTGCGTTCTTCGTGGTGACGATTCGCGGACGACCTCAGGCGCGCCGAGCCTCGTTCGAAGGATGGTCGGCAGAAACAAGGGAGCGGCGACACAAGCATCGGTGCTGAAGACAGGCCGATCGTCCGAAATCGGTCGTGTTAAACGGGGAATGCCATCCGCAGCGGTCCTTCGCGAACGACTGCCTCCCTGAGTTGTACCGAAACCACAGCCGAAACCGCCGCACAGGTTGCCGTCCCGGAGCTATCGAGTTTGCAAGACCATCCGTTAGGAGTCGAAGGCAAGGGAATCAGCCATGAACACATCTCGATATGACATCATTGTGAGAACCACTGCGGGGACGGCAAGGTAAAGATCCCGAACGGAAGATCGGCCGACCGGTTCGCGCCGTTCTGTCGCCCACCCCCTGGAAGGCACTTGAGTTATTCAACAAGCCCCGTTCGAGACAAGCAAGCCAAATCCGCATCTCCCCTCATTTTGCCAGGTTGTCCCATATTGCCAATTCGCAGCGTGTGAAGAGTGGATGAAATCGCCCTGGAGACGCTGTGCGACGGCAGGAGCAAGGTCTAGCCTGACAGTGCGGCGGAGGTTTCGGCCGGCTTCGGGGAAGTGCCATGAAGGTTGGTCAGATGGCCGCGATCCTGGTGATCGGCGCGGTCTGCGCGGGCCCTGTCGCTTGTGCCGTGAACCCAAATGACGTCACGGTCCAGGGTTCCGGCGCGACTTTCCCCGCGCCGATCTACAAGCGCTGGTTCCTCGAATTTTACAAGCTTCACCCTGAAGTGCGCGTCAACTACACGCCGATCGGCAGCGGCGCCGGCGTCCGCCAGTTCACGAACGGGTTGGTCCTGTTCGGGGCCAGCGACTCCGGCATGTCCAAGAAAGAGATCGAAGCCTTACCCGAAGACTACCGCGGCGTTTGCCTGTTGCCGGTGACCGCGGGGACCATCGTCCTGTCGTACAACTTGCCGGGCCTCACCGAACCGATCAAACTCTCGCGCAAAGCCTACCTGAGCATCTTCCGGCGGGACATCACGCAGTGGGACGACGAGGAAATCGCCCGGCACAACCCCGGCGTGAAACTTCCCGCCCTTGCCATTACCGTCGTCACGCGCGCGGATAGCAGCGGCACCACCGACGTGTTCACGAACCACCTCTACAAGGTCGGCCAGGACGCGCGCGTCGGCGTGGCCTGGGATGAGGGCGACAAGGGCAAGTCGATCAAGTGGAAGGAGTCGATTTCCGCCCAGGGCAACGACGGCATCGCGGCGCTGATCCAGCTCACGCCCGGAGCCGTCGGCTACCTGGAGTTCGGTTACGCCGAACTGGCGCACCTGCCGATGGCACAACTGGAAAACCACTACGGCAAATTCATCACGGCGGGCCAGGAGACCGGCAAGAAGGCTCTCGAAGCAGCGAAGATTCCGGCCGACCTGCAAGTCAAGGTGCCCGATCCCTCAGCGCCCGACGCTTATCCGATTGTCACCTACACCTGGCTGCTTTGTCGCGCCCATTATGGCAAGGCGGACGCCAAGGCGGCGCGTGCGTTGAAGAAAGTGATCGAGTTCTGCCTCGATGAGGGGCAGAAGATCAGTGAGGAGCTTGGCTACATCCCGCTGCCGGAGAATGTGCGCGCCGCGGTCCTGAAGGAGTTGGAGCGGATCGTGATCGAGGAGTGAATCGCTGCTTGTGTTTCGCGAGCCGTAAACAACCCCGCCGTGTGACGAGGCATCTATGTCGCAGGACACGCCAACAATCGCTCAACCGCCCACCGGCCGGGAGTTGTTCCTCAATGAGACCTTTCGCACGCTGACGCGCGTGGCGGCGTGGTTGACCATTCTCATCGTCGTGCTGATTGTCGGACTGATCGCGTTTCAGGCGAGCGGCACCATCCAGAAGCACGGGCTTGAGTTCATCACCGGCAAAACGTGGGATCCAGGCAAGCAGCAGTTCGGCATCCTGCCGGAAATCTGGGGCACGCTGTACAGCTCGATCCTGGGTGTGGCCATCGGAGCGTTCTTCGGCGTGGCCGTGGCCATCTTTTTGACGCAGGACTTTCTGCCTTACTGGATGACGGAGCAGCTGCGGACGATTTTCAACCTGCTGGCCGCCATTCCGAGCGTTGTCTATGGTCTCTGGGGCATCTTCGTGGTGATCCCCGCCATACGTCCTGCCTGCTCGTGGCTGCATACCCACCTCGGCTGGATCGGGATATTCAAGACGCCGCTACTCAGCGTGGGCATGTTACCCGCGGCGCTGGTGCTGGCGATCATGGTTCTCCCTACGGTCACTGCCATTTCGCGGGATTCTCTGGCCGCGGTCAGCCCCAGGCTGCGCGAAGCGGCTTTCGGACTGGGGGCGACGCGCTGGGAGACGATTCTGGCCGTGGTGCTGCCGACCGCCTCACGCGGCGTCTACGGCTCGATCATCCTCGGCTTCGGGCGCGCGATTGGCGAAACGATGGCCCTAGCGATGCTCGTCGGCAGTACGAGCACCATCACCATCTCCGTTTTCTCTCCCGCGAATACGCTGGCCGCGCTCCTGGCCAACAAGTTTCCCGAGGCGTCCTCCAAAGCCGAGCTTGGCGTATTGATGTACGCGGCCCTCGTGCTGCTGGCCTTGACGCTGCTCGTGAATGTGGCCGGCGCGTGGCTCCTGGGACGCTACCAGGCGCAGGGCAAGGGAGAAACGAAATGAGCACGCCGGTATCCATCCCGCCGCCCGGCGAGGTTAATCTGCCGCAGCTGGAGAAATCGTTGCGTTCGCCGCGCACGCTCTTCAGCGCCGTCATGAGCGTCCTTGCCGCCGTCATGACGCTGCTTGCCATCGTGCCCTTATTTTCGGTCCTCTTCATGCTGATCTGGAAGGGTGGCCGACGCCTGAGCGTTGCCCTGTTTACCGACCTGCCGCCGGCGGCGGGCATGGTGGGCGGAGGCATTGGCAACGCCCTCCTCGGCAGTTTCCTCGCCGTCGGCATTGCCACACTGCTCAGCGTCCCTGTCGGCATCCTGGCCGGCATCTTCCTGGCGGAGGTCAGCCCGGAGGGCCGAGTCGCCGGAGCGGTCCGCTTCAGCGCCAAACTCTTGACCGGGCTGCCGTCGATCCTGGCCGGCGTCTTCGCGTTTACGGTGGTCGTGCTGATCACCGGACGCTTTTCGCCCCTGGCCGGCGGCTTTGCCCTGTCGCTCTTGATGCTGCCCACCATCCTGCTCACGGCGGAAGAGGCGATTCGCATGGTGCCCGCGCGCATGCGCGAGGCGGCCATCGGCATGGGCGCGACCCAAACGCAGGTGGTGCTGCGCGTCTTGCTGCCTACCGCCTTCCCCGGCCTTCTCACCGGCGTCCTGCTGGCCATCTCGCGCGCGGCCGGCGAGACGGCGCCGCT
>JBBQPD010000772.1:0-3711 GCA_038331535.1 Gemmatales bacterium
AGACCGGCGGCTAAACGAAGTTCTATTCCGCGGAGAAGTTGGCGAGGAAGTCGTCGAACTCCTTCTTCTGCGCGTGTTCGACCGCCTGTAGCTTTTTCACGTCGGCCTGGTACTTTTCGATCTGCGTCTCCTGCTGATCGAACTTTTCCAGGTAGCGCTTGTAGGCCGCCGCGGTGGCCGGCATCTCCTTCAAGTTGGCCCGCAAGCGAACCTGGTCGTCCACGATGATCTTGAGCTGGCGCTCCAGCTCCTGAATCTCGCGCTGCGTTTTGGCCGTCGCCCAGCGCAGTTTCATGGTGTTGTCGAGGCCTTCCTTCACTTTCGCCGACGTGACCGGGTTGTTGATGAGGATGCGGATGTTGTTGTCGTCGAGGTTGGTCAGCTGCACCGTGTCGTTGAGGACGCGCTCTTCGGTAACGACCTGCTTGTCGCTCTTGCCGGCGGGCACTTTCACCTGGAAGCGGTAGAAGTCGCTGGCCGTCTCCGCCGGTTTGTCGGTGTCTTTCAGCGTGAAGTCGTTGCGCACCGGATGCTCGATGAGGACGGTACGCTCGGCATCGTTACGGTTGACGATGGTGTACGTCTTCGTCTCGCGCACCTTCGTCGTCGTGTGCAGGATGCCCTTGATCGCCTTGACGACGGTCAGCCGGCCGTTATCCGAGGCGGGCACGGGGTTGACCTCGGTGCCGAGATCGATGGCGAAGCTGAGCAGGCGTTCCTCGTTCGGTTGGAGGTCCAGAATGCGAGCGTCGCCGGCGTAGTTGCTGCCCTCGAAGACGGTGATCGGGCCTTGATTCAGGTGCATGCCGGAGGTGTTCTTCACCTTGACGCCGAGCAGCGGGAACTTGGCCTGCGTGCGCTCGTTGTAGATGCTGACGCGCGTCGCCTCGATCTCCTTGGCGACGATGGGCAGCATGGCCGACTTCTGGCGCGGCAGCGTCACCGGCCGGTCGATGGCGTACTGGAAGAAGTCGCCGAGCTTCGCCGCGGTCGCCGCCGAGCCGACGCTGCGGTTCAGGTCCATGCGCTCCTGAAGGCCTTGCTGTACTTGTCGGCGATATTCGGCGTTATCAGCCAGCGGCGACTTCTTTGCGGGTTCGCCGGTTCCTTTGCCCAACTTTTTTTCGCCGTCCGGACTGAATTCCAGACCAGCCTGCGGTTGCAGGCCAGGAACTTCCGCGGGAATCGCCCCCCAGTGGTTCTGCGCCAGCGAACCGGAGTAGGTCGGCGGCCGCAAGGAGGCGAACAGTTCCGGCTCGACGATGGGCCGCGGCACGTACAGCGGTTGATACAGGTCCATCTGGAAGCTGATCGGCCGGCCGGATACCAGGGCCATGCGCACGTCCTTCCAGTCCTCGTCGGTCGGGTTCTCGACGACCGCCCAGCCTTGCAGGTACGGCTTCTCCTTCTTATCGAGCACCAGCCGATAGCTCGTCTTCCAGATGGGGTTCTCGACGACGTAGCCGACGCGGACGTTGCGTTTGCCCTCGCCGACGAAGTTGATCGAGACGGCCTTTTTCTGGGTGTCGTGCGACAGGGCGAGCGTTTCCAGCGCCTTGCGGAACTCGCTCTCCATCACCGGATTCAGAAAGCGGACGCGCTGCAAGTCGCTCATCTTGAGGCTGCGCACGCCGTCGGCGCACCACAGGTTCAGCAGGTCCACTTCGACCGTATCCTTGCCGACGGCGACGTGCTGCTTCTCGATGCCGACGACGGTGCCGGTCATCGTGCCGGGCTGGTTGGCGTTGGCCTGCTGGAGGACGACTTCGACCTTCTCGCCGCGGGCCTGATTGAGAATGGTTCCGAAGCCAGGATTGCCGGTCAAGTTAATGGCGAACGATTTCAGCGTGCGCTCGACGGGAGCGTTGGAGTCGTAGGAGACGGTCGAGATATGTCCGCCGTCGAGGTCGCGCAGCACCATCGACTTGAGCAGGTCGTTAATGTCCTGAACGGGGAAGGACAGATCGACGCGCGCCGTGCCTTCAACCGTGCCTTCGCGCTGGAAGTAGCCGACGCCGCTGCTGAACAGCACCACCTGGCCGATGGGCAATTGCGCCTTGCTCGCGGACGGCGGCTCGTCGCGTCCCGGCTGTTCGGCGCTCGCTTCCTTCGGCTTATTCACGACCTCCGCCTTCGGCGGTTCGGCAGTGGTCCTCGATAACATGAACAGTGCGGCGAGGCTCGACAGGACGAAGCCGGCGGCTAGCAGATGAACGCCACGCATGAGAGGTCTCCCGTTACTCGGTGGTCGGAGGGCGAATCTGAAGTTGTGCCTCATCCTACCCTGTGCGGCGGTGATTGCCAATTGACTTCATGCATTGCAGTCTGAACGCGGCCAAGCCGCAATGGGTTAGCAACCACACAGAACGTATTGCTGACAGCTATTAGCTGATAGCTATTAGCTGTCAGCCAGAACTCAGGGGAAAGAATCTATTCATCCATTCTTAATCGATAGCCCATAATCTGCACGAAGTGAGCGATAATCGGGGCTTCGAGAGGGCGACGCCATGAACGCGACGAATCCGGAGACGCCCGTGGTTCCCGACAACATCCGTGCGTGGCTGGCCCATGCCGTCGAAGTGGGGGCCTCCGATCTGCACCTGATTAGCGGCTATCCTCCGGTGCTGCGGCTGCACGGCGACCTGATCGAGCTGAAGGAACCTGCCCTGGTAGCGGAAGAGGCGCACTCGTTTCTGAGCGCCCTGTGTCCTCCCGAGGCGCTGGCCCGGCTCCATTCCGAGAAGAACGTCGATTTTTCCTTCGATTTCGCGAAGGACGGCCGCAACAGCCGTATCCGGGCCAACCTGTTCCACACCGGACGCCAGATCGGCGCCTGCCTGCGGGTCGTGCCGAGCACCATCCCGGACTGCGCGTGGGCGGGCTTTCCGATCGCGCTGGCACGACGACTCGCCTTCGCGCGCGACGGGCTGGTCATCGTGACCGGCGCGACCGGCTCCGGCAAGACCACGACGCTGGCGATGATCGTCAACCTGCTGAATCAGGCGGGTGGGTATCGCATCATCACCGTGGAGGAGCCGGTGGAGTATCTCTACCCGCGCGCGGCCAATTCGGTCGTGACGCAGCGCGAGGTGGGCGGCGACGTTCTCTCCTTCGCCGATGGCCTCAAGTACGGCTTGCGCCAAGACCCCGACGTTATCCTCGTGGGAGAAATCCGCGACAAGGAGACGGCGCAGATGGCGCTCAGCGCGGCGGAGACGGGCCATCTCGTGTTTACGACGTTGCATACGCGCGACACCAAGGGAGCCATCACGCGCTTTCCCGATTTGTTTCCGCAGGACGCCCAGCGCGACGTCCGCGCCCAGCTGGCCATGAGCCTGCGCGCCGTCGTGAGCCAGCGGTTGTTGCCGGACGTCGAGAAAGGCGCCAAACGCCACCTGGCCCTCGAAGTGCTGTGGAATACCTATCCGATCGCCAGTGCGATTCGCAGCGGCAAGGTGGAGAGCATCGACAATTACCTCCTGACCGGGCGCGAGGAAGGCATGGTGAGTTTCGACGAATCGGTGCGGCAGCTCCTCCTGGCGGAAAAGATTACCCGCGAGGTCGCGGTGCAGAACATCCGCGACACCTCGCTGCTGGGTCGTTGAGGCCGAGTGGCGCCGCTTGCGGCTTCGCGAAACGTAAACCAGCATGCATACGAGCCGCCAACGAGCCGCGACCGTCAGGGAGCGCTCCCTGACGGTCGCGGCTCGT
>JBBQPD010000773.1:0-3709 GCA_038331535.1 Gemmatales bacterium
ACGAATTCGTCTACGTCGAATGACTCGATGAACCGCTCGCTTCGCATCACCTTCTGGAGCCCCGTGCATGGAAATCCGCGGCATCATCCCGCCCGTCGCCACGCCGATGAAGGACAATGAGGACCTCGATATTCCGCGCCTCAAGTGGTTCCTCGATCATCTCATGAATCAAGGCGTCCACGGCATTTTCGTCCTCGGCACCAACAGCGAGTGCTATGCTCTCGACGAGCGCGAGAAACAGGAAGTCATCGCCACCGCTGTCGCCCACGTCAACAAGCGCCTGCCGGTCTTCGCCGGCACCGGGGCCGAGACGACGCGCGAAGCGGTGCGCATCACGAAAATGGCGGAGAAGGAAGGGGCCGACGGCGTGTCGGTCATCACGCCGTACTTCGTGACGCCGACGCAGCAGGAGATTCTCGACCACTATCGCCGCGTCGCGGAGCACACGTCGCTGCCGGTTATCCTGTACAGCAACCCCTCGACATGCGGCGGCGTGAAGATCGAACCCGACACCGCCGCCCGGCTCGCCGAAGTGCCGAACATCCTGGCCATCAAGGATTCCAGCGGCGATTTGCAGAACGCCATCGAGACCATTCGCAGCGTACCGGAGCGCTTCTCGGTGTTGATGGGCCGCGACACGCTGATCTTCTCGGCGCTCCAGATGGGAGCGCGCGGAGCGGTGCCGGCGACGGGCAACATCGCGCCGGCACTGCTGGCGGAAATCTACAACACGTTCGTGCGCGGCGACCTGAAGGCGTCTCAGGCGGCGCAGGCTCGATTGCACCCGCTGCGCATGGCGCTGACGTTGTGTACCGCACCAGGCGGCGTCAAGGCGGCGCTGCGGATGCTGGGCTTGCCGATCGGGCCGTGTCGCTCGCCGGTGGCGGGTTTGTCGCCGGAGAAGGCGCCGAAGATGAAGGCGGCGCTGGAAGCGGCGGGACTGAAGCCGGTGGACGACAAATGGGTGATGTGAGCATCCGCCGCTCGCGGCTTAGCGGCCCACCCCGCTTAGCCGCAAGCGGCAATTCTGTCAGTCCCCAAACATATTGAGCATCTGCTCGGCGACGAAGCGGTTGCCCGCCGCGTTGAGGTGAACACCATCGCCCGTCAAGACGCCCTTGGCCTTATTCGTCGGATTGTTCTCTTTCAGGTGCGCGAGGAACGCCTTGCGCAGGTCGCATATCGGTAGTTTCAACTCCTTCGCGACCTTGCGGCTGATCGCGGCGTACTCGTCGAGCTTCTTGTCGAGCGGGTTTTTGCCGTCCGTTTTCTCGCCGATGACGCTCGGCGTGCAGAGGACGACGCGGGCGCCGGCGGCGGTGATCTTGCCGATGACTTCCTTCAGCCCCTCCTCGAACTTCTCGGGTGTCGTGCCCATGGGCGGATCCATCTCGCCGTGCCAGACGTCGTTGATGCCGATGTAGATGAACACCAGCGTCGGCTTCTTGTCGATCACGTCCTTCTCGACGCGCCGTTGCAGGTCGGGCACCTTGTTGCCGCTGATGCCGGCGCCGAGAACCTCGACGCCGAGGTCTTTGTGCTTCACCGCGAGCGTGTCGCCAATGAGAGTGATGTAACCGCCTTTATCGGCGCCGGCCTGGGTGATGGAATCGCCGAGGAAGACGATGCGCTCCTTCGCCTTGAGCGGCAGCGTCGGCTCGGCCGCGAGCGCGGGGGAGACGCAGACGGCACAGGCGGCGAGAAAGACTGGACGGAAGCGTCGAAACATGGCAGGATCACTCCCAGAGGCGGAACGGGTCATAACCTGGAGCCAGCATAGCGGTTCGGCGCGGCCTCGTAAACCCGGCGCAAGTTCGACCGCACGCCGCGTTTATTCTCCAGAACCGTTTCCGTTTCGTGCGCTTGAGAGGGAGGCGACCATGACCGCCGCGACTGGGCCGACGTCGGCTTCGATCACTGAATTGTTCACGCAATATCTGAAGAATCAGGTCAGCGCCCGCGAGCAGGGACTGATCCTCGATGTGCCGGAAGGCGAGGTCGTGCCCTACGAGGCGGCGCCGGTGCAGCCGGTCGATCCGCGCCAGGCGTGGGACGATGCGGTGGCGGTGGCGAAGCACTTCGCCGGAGTGGACGTGAAATCGTGGTCAGTGCCGGGCGAGTGGCCGGCGCTGGTGACCGCCCAGGAGCCGGCGGTGGCGCTGGCCTTTTGCATCGGCAACTTTCCGCAGATGGTCCGCAACCTTCAGCCGCTGCTGGCCGGCGGCGACCCGGCGGCGCTGCGTGTCAACACCGCCCGCGTTCCGGTGCCCTCAGGGCTGACGGACTGGACGGCGACGGCGCGCGAGCCGGCCCAGCTGGTGGTCGCCGCCGCCTCGCTACGGCTGGCCCGTCATTTCGACGAGGCCGAAGGATTGCTCAAGCGCATCACGACCTGGCAGCCGCTCGTCGCCAACGAGCGGGCGGCCCTCGCCTGGCACCGCGGCCAGTTCGAGGCGGCGGCGGCCCTGTGGCAGGCGCAGGCGCCATCGGCGCCGGTGCTGTTCAACCGCGGCATGGCCGCCCTGTTCCTCGGCGACGCCGTCGCGGCCCGCGCCGACCTCGGCACGGCCGTCAAGGATTTGGCCGAGACCAGCGCGTGGCACCACCTCGGCCGTCTGTACCTGGCGCTGTCCGACACGCGCAGCTAACGTGGCGTCCAGGAACAACTTCCTCGTTTATTGATCTTCAGGTTGACAGCATCATGCGCCTGAAGACAATCGAAAGATCAAAAGCTGATAGCGGTCAGCTATCAGCTATTTCTCGTACCCAATTGCTGCTGGGTACGAGCGGACGGCCGATTTCCGTGTGGCTGACAACCTAAGGTCAATAGCCGCCCGTCTCGGACGGGCGCGTAGCCCGGCCGAGACGGGCGGCTAAACAAGTTCGCTGTCACTCACCCTCCATTTCCGTTTCGCGCAAGTCGGTTAGAAACATGTGGCCCGGGCTGTGCGTCAGCAGCAGCGGCGGTTTCGCTTCCATCGCCACGGCCTGAGGCGTGACGCCGCACGCCCAGAAAACCGGCGTTTCACCGGGCCGTATCTCCACCGCATCACCGAAGTCGGGGCGATTGATGTCCGCGATTCCTAGCGCCGCGGGATCGCCGAAGTGCATTGGCACACCGTGAGCGCGCGGAAAGCGCATGCAGACGCGCGTTGCGGTAACGGCCTCGGCCGGCGTCATCGGTCGCATCGACACCACGAGCGGGCCGCGGAACACGCCGGCGGGACGACACGGTACGCTGGTGCGATACATCGGCACATTTCGCCCCTGTTCGATGTGCCGCACCGGCACTCCCGCCTCAAGCAGCGCGCTCTCGAACGTGAACGAACAGCCGATCACGAACGCGACGAGGTCGTCGCGCCACCAACCGCTTAGGTCGGTCGGTTCTTCGACCAATTCGCCGTGTCGGAAGACGCGGTAGCGCGGCAGGTCGGTGCGCAGGTCGGCACCGACAGCGACCAGACGCGGCTCAGCGGAGCCAGGCTCGGTCACGTCCAGCAGCGGACAGGGCTTCGGATTGCGCTGGCAGAACAGCAGGAAATCGAAGGCCAGGTCGCGCGGCACGACGACGAGGTTCGCCTGAACGAAGCCCCGCGCCAACCCCGGCGTCGGCGCGGCGAACGCGCCGGAACGCGCGCGGTGGCGTATTTCCGCTCCGGTGACGTGTCGCAAATCGGACATGCTCGAGCCACTCCAAGAAAACGCGCTC
>JBBQPD010000774.1:0-3690 GCA_038331535.1 Gemmatales bacterium
GAGAGCCGATTCGCCGCCGAACCCGTGGTGTTGCGCTATTGGCAAACGGACGTGATCTAACGGCACGCACCACCATTTATTTGACGCGCCGCGCCCGTCAGGGAGCGCGGGCACCAGCGCTCCCTGACGGTCGCGGCTCGTTGGGCTTGCGGACCATCCTTCGTCATTTCTTCGCGGACTCTTGCATTCCGTTTCATTTCCGCCTACAGTGGCGGTTCGTCACCCCATCTATTCGTGTGGGAAGGTATTCCGACGTGCTGATCCTCCCGGCCATCGACCTGCGCGGCGGGCAGTGTGTACGCCTCCAACAGGGCGATTATGCGCGCGAAACCGTGTTCGGCGCCGACCCCGCCGGCATGGCCCGCCGCTGGGTCGATGAGGGCGCCGCGTTTCTCCACCTCGTCGATCTCGATGGCGCGAAAGCAGGCCGGCCCGTCAACGATGCGAGCGTCCGCGCCATCGTCGCCGCGGCCGGCGTTCCCTGCCAGCTCGGCGGCGGCATTCGCAGCGAGGCCGACGTCGCCGAAGTGCTGGGCTGGGGCGTGTCGCGCGTCATCCTCGGCACGCGCGCCTTGCAAGATCCGGTGTGGTGCGAAATGGTCTGCCGGCGCTTCCCCAATCAGGTCGCCCTCGGCATCGACGCGCGCAACGGCATGGTCGCCACGCAGGGCTGGCTGGAAACGTCCGCCTGCACCGCGCTCGACCTCGCCCGCCGCTGCGCCGACTGGCCGCTCGCCGCGCTTATCTACACCGACATCAGCCGCGACGGTATGTTGCAGGGACCAAACGTCGAAGCGACAGCCGGGATTGCCGCCGCGGTGCGCGTGCCGGTGATCGCCTCCGGCGGCGTCACCACGCTCGAAGATGTGTCGCGCCTCGCCGGTCGTGGACTGGCCGGCTGTATCGTCGGCCGCGCTCTCTACGAAGGCCGGCTCGACCTCGCCCAAGCCATCGCCCTCGCGAAAAATCATTTGAACCACAGAGGCACAGAGACACAGAGAGGACAAGACAAAGCAAAACGCGGCTAAGCCTGATTCTCTCTTTCGTGTTTTCTCTGTGCCTCTGTGGTTCGTTCTCTCCCTGACAATGCGGAGCCATCATGAGCACCTACAAAGTCGAAGACATTCGGAACATCGCGCTCGCGGGACATGGGGCGTCGGGCAAAACCTCGTTGGCCGACGCCCTCCTGTTCGCGGCGAAAGCAGTGGATCGGCACGGCAGCGTCGATGACGGCACCTCGGTGTCCGATTACGACGACGAGGAACACAAACGCCACTTCTCCATTGACTCCGCCGACCTGCACTTCGAACACAAGGGCGTCAACGTTCACCTGCTCGACACGCCCGGCTATCCCGACTTCGTCGGCGCCGCCCTCGGCGCCATCAGCGCCGTCGAGACGGTTGTCATCACCATCTCGGCCGTCAACGGCGTGCAGGTCAATACGCGGCGCATGTTCAACGAGGCCGGCCGCCGAGGCCTGGCGCGCATGTTCGTCCTCAACAAACTCGACGGCGACAACGTCAAGTTCCTGGAACTGCTCAAGGTCGTGCAGGACACCTTCGGCCGGCACTGCGTGCTGTTCAACGCTCCGATCAATCCCGGTCCCAAGCTCAGCGGCGTCGTCAGCGTGCTGCATGCGCCGGCCACGGCCCCGGCCGGTTGTCCGGTCGATCTCGCTGCCGCGAAAGCACAGGCGACCGAGGCCATTGTCGAGTGCGACGAAGAGTTGACGATGAAATATCTCGAAGGCGGCGTCACTGACGAGGAGCTGGACGGCGTGTTGCCGCGCGCCATCGCCGCCGGGACCGTCATCCCCATTTTCTGCACGGCGGCCAAGAAGGACATCGGCATTCCGGAGCTGATGGAAGCGCTGTGCATGGACGCCCTGTCGCCGATTCAGGGCAAGAAGCGCACCGCCTACAAGGGCCAGGGCGATCACGCCGTCGAGGTCACGCTCAAGCCCGATCCCAGCGCCGAGTTCGTCGGCCAGGTGTTCAAGACGCTGACAGACAAGTTCGTCGGCAACCTGAGCTTCATCCGCGTCTACTCCGGCACCTACAAGCCGGATCAACCGCTGGTCAACGTCCGCACCGGCAAGTCGGCGCGCACCGGCGGCCTGTCGTTGATGCAGGGAAAGTCCGCGAAACCGCTCGCCGAGGCGATACCCGGCGACATCATTGCCGTCGCCAAGGTCGAAGACCTGCACATCGGCGATTCGGTCAGCAACCACGCTGGGGCGCCGCGGTTGCCGGAGCTGGCGTTCCCGGCGCCGATGTTCGGTCTCGCCGTCGAGCCGAAAGCGCGCGGCGACGAGCAGAAGATTTCGGGTAGCTTGGCCAAGATCGCCAACGAGGATCCGACTTTCCAGGTGACGCGCGACGAACAGACGCACGAGATGGTCATCACCGGCATGAGCCAGCTGCACCTGGAGGTGATGCAGAATCGCCTCAAGCGCCGCTTCGACCTGGACATCATCACGCACGACCCGAAGATTCCGTACCGCGAGACAATCACGATGCCGGCCGAGGGCCAGCATCGCCACAAGAAACAGTCGGGCGGCCGCGGCCAGTTCGGCGAGGTCCACCTGCGCGTCTATCCGTTGCCGCGCGACATCCACACCAAGGAACAGTTCTTCGCCGACTTCGCGAACAAGTCGCGTTTCGAGAAGCTGCGCGAGGACCACTGCCATTACGACCCGCTGCACAATTTCGGCTTCATCGACACGATCGTGGGCGGCACCATTCCGACGCAGTACGTGCCGGCGGTGGAGAAGGGCTGCAAGGAGCTGCTGGACCGCGGCGCGCTCGCCGGCTATCGGCTTCAGGACGTGGCCGTCGAGGTCTACTTCGGCAAGGAACACCCGGTCGATAGCTCGGAAGCGGCGTTCAAGACGGCGGGCCGCATCGCCTTCAAGACCGCCTTTCTTGCCGCCCGGCCGGTGTTGCTGGAACCGGTGGTAGAGATGGAGATCACGGTGCCGTCGCAGTATACGGGCACGATCCTCGGCGACCTGAACACAAAGCGCGGCCGCATCGAGAACCAGGACAGCCTGCCCGGCGACCTGGCGGTCATCACGGCCCTGGCGCCGCTGGCCGAGGTAACGCGCTACAAGGCGTCGCTGGACAGCATCACGCAGGGACAGGGGTCGTACACGATGGAGTTCAAGCACTACGACCAGGTGCCCGGCAACGTGCAGCAACAGATCGTCAGCAAGGCCAAGCTCGGGCCGGACGAGGAAGAGTAGAGCCGTTTGCCGCTTGCGGCTTAGCGGTGTGAAACCGCTAAGCCGCAAGCGGCAACTTGAACGCTACCGTAGTTCACGGCGCGCGGATCGTATATAGTGGTGAAGAAGCGATACCATCAGGTCAAGGGCCAGCTCCATGCACGCATTTATCAAGTTCGTCACCGAGGACTGGTGGATCGCCGTCCCGATGTTCGCCATGTCGTTCGTCGGCATCTTCCTCGTCATCTGGCGCATCCTGCTGAACAACAACGCC
Source organism: Gemmatales bacterium (assembly GCA_038331535.1). Lineage (GTDB taxonomy): Bacteria > Planctomycetota > Planctomycetia > Gemmatales > Gemmataceae > JBBQPD01. Next base: position 3,498 of record JBBQPD010000774.1, read on the forward strand.
AAGACGCAGATGAACGTCTTCCTGCCGCAGTTCCAGGAGAAGCTGGAAAAGGAAGGCGTCGAAGGGGCGTTGAAGTTCTGCCGCAGCCGCACCGACATCATCCCCAGCCGGCTCTACCCCGCGGGATTGGACGTGTCCAAGCAGGGGCTGGCGGCGATGCGCCGGTCGATGGCCAACGTCGTCGAACTGGAAA
>JBBQPD010000775.1:0-3684 GCA_038331535.1 Gemmatales bacterium
AGTCCCTTGTTCTTCAAGTCCTGGATCAGGCCGTAGCACGCCTGATCCACGTCGCGGCACTGGTCGGGCAATCGGCCGGCGACGTTGCCGTGCGTGTCCCAGTTGTTGTGATAAATCTGCACGAAGCGCACGCCGCGCTCGACCATGCGGCGGGCCAGGAGAGCTGTGTTCGCGAACGAACCCGGCTTCTTCGCCTCGTCGCCGTACAGCTTGAACGTCGCTTCCGGCTCTTTCGCCAGATCGGTCAGGTCGGGGACGCTGGCCTGCATGCGGAAGGCCATTTCGTATTGCTGGATGCGCGTGTGCGTCTCCGGGTCGCCGACGGCCTGGAAGTTCATCTCGTTCAGCGCCTTGAGACCGTCGAGCGTCTTGCGGCGGACCTCCGGCGCGACGCCGGGCGGGTTATTGATGTACAGGATCGGATCGCCAGCCGTGCGGAAGGAGACGCCGGAGTGTTCGCCGGACAGGTAACCGGACTGCCAGAGACGGGCCGAGATCGCCTGGACCTGCTCGGTGTTCGTCGGCTTGGCCACCAGCACGACGAAGGTCGGCAGATCCTTGTTCTGCGACCCTAGCCCGTAGGACGCCCAGGCGCCGAGGCAGGGCTTGCCGGTCACCTGATTGCCGGTCTGCATGAAGGTGATGGCCGGCTCGTGGTTGATGGCCTCGGTGTTCATGCTGCGGATGAAGCACATGTCATCGACCATCTTGGCCGTCCAGGGCAGCAACTCGCTGACCCACATGCCGTTCTTGCCGTGCTGGGCGAACTTGAACTTCGACGGCGCGATCGGAAAGCGCGCCTGGCCGCTCGTCATGGTCGTAAGACGCTGCCCCATGCGCACCGATTCGGGCAGGTCCTTGTCGTAGAACTCGCCCATTTTCGGCTTGTAATCGTACAGGTCCATCTGCGGCGGCCCGCCGACCATGTGCAGGTAGATCACCTGCTTGGCCTTCGCGGGATGGTGCGTCTCCGGCAGGGCCGCGCCGAAGCCAGTCTTCGTGCCAGCCGCACGGGCGCGGTCCTCACCGAGTAGACCTGCCAGCGCGGCCATGCCGAGGGCGTTGGCGCCGCGGCCGAGGAATTGACGGCGCGTGCTATTGCGAGCTATTTCTTGAAAGAGGTTCATCGGGAGAGTCCCTGAGGTTCCTTCGGGTTGGACGAGTCGGGCGTTTGAAATTGGAACTTGATGTCGCAAATTGCGACATCAAGTTTCTCAGCTCCTGCCGGAGCGGCGGTGTTTGTTAGCCCGACGCGCAAGCAAGGGTCTTTCTCGAAATCCCTTGCTTGCGCGTCGGGCTAACGACGTCGTTATTCCACCGCAGTTAATCCGGCTCCTACCACTGGCGTTCGAGTCAGTTTCGAGACGTTGCCGCCGGCGAACTACTTGTTCAACACTTCGTCCAAATTCAGCAGTTCGTTTGCCAGCATCGTCCACGCGGCAAGCGCCACCGCGTCGAGCGCCGGGTCGGCCTTTGTCTCGCCCACCGCGATCAGCTTCTTCGCCTCTTCGGGGTGCGCCTTATAGTGCGAGAGCAGGTCGCCCAGCACCGCCGTCACGACCTTCATCTCTTCGGGGCGCAGCGGGCGCGACAGCAGCCGCCGGGCCATAAAATCGAGGCGGGCTTCCTGTTTCTCGCCGCCTTCTTTGAGGGCCGCTTGCGCCAGGTAGCGCGCGGCTTCAATGAACTGCGGGTCGTTGAGCGTGACCAAAGCTTGGAGCGGCGTGTTGGTGCGCTCGCGGCGCACCGTGCAGGTTTCGCGATTCGGCGCGTTCAGAATCTCCATGGACGCGGGCGGGGCGGAACGCTTCCAGAACGTGTACATGCTGCGGCGGTACAGGCTATGGCCCGCGTCACGGCGGTAATCGCGCGTGTTGCTGCCGATCATGGCCACCGCTTCCCAGACGCCTTCGGGCTGGTACGGCTTGACGCTCGGGCCGCCGATGTCCGAGATGAGCAGTCCTCCGGCAGCCAGGGCGTAATCGCGCACCATTTCGGCGTCCATGCGGAAGCGCGGGCCGCGCGACAGTAGGCGGTTCTGCGGATCGATCTCCAGCTTCTCCTTTGTCGTCACGGCGGACTGCCGATACGTGGCGGACATGACGATCTGCTTGAAGAAGCGCTTGATATCCCAGCCCGATTCGCGGAAATCGACGGCCAGCCAGTCGAGTAGTTCGGGGTTCGACGGCATCTCGCCGCTCACGCCAAAGTCACCAGTCGTCCGCACGATGCCGGTGCCGAAGACCTCCTGCCAGAAGCGGTTGACGGTGACGCGAGAAGTCAGCGGATGTTCGGGGCGGAGCAGCCAGCGGGCGAAGCCGAGGCGATTCTTCGGCAGATCGGACGGCATCGGCGGCAGCGCGTGCGGCGTACCCGCCTTCACCTGATCGCGGCGTTTGTCGTAGTCGCCACGAAAGAGGATGAAGGCAGTCGGCGCCTCCGTCCGCTCCTGCATGACATGGGCCACGGAGCCGCGCGCCCGGATCGCTGCTTCCTCTTGCTGCAAGGCGCTGAGCTTGCCGGCCAGGGCGGAATAGCCCTGATCCATCGCCGGCAGCCACCAGTCAAACAGTTCATTCTTATCGGCGTCGGTGCGCTTGTCGGCGGGCTTCGCGGCAAGCCAGGCAGCGCGGGCACCCTTAACCAGCTTCTCCACTTCCAGCGCCGAGAGGGCACGGCCATAGATGCGCAGATCCTGAAGACCCAGATCGTCCAGCCTCGAAGTCGTGTGCCGTTGAGCCAGCGTGAGAGGGACGGTCGTGCGAATGGTGCTCTTCAGCACGTCGGCCTCGACGTTCGTCTCCTGGGGTACGCCGTCGATGAATATCTTCACCCCGGCCGCTTTGCCGGAGCCGTCGTAGGTCACGAAGACATGGCTCCACTGGCCCACCTTGACTGGGTTCTTCGAAACCACCTTGAGGGCGTCGTCGGGCCATTTGTTGACGATGTGAGTGCCCACACGGCCGTTCTGAACCCACAGATCCCAGCCGCGGTAAGCGCTCTTGTCGTCCATGCGGGCGAAGATGGCGCCGGACGGAACGTCCTTGCCGAACTTCACCCACGCTCCGTAGGAGAAGCCCTTGTCTTTTTCGAGGTCGCCAGCGTCCGCGACCTCGACGACGGCTCCCGCCTGGCTCTTGAACGCCTTCGCCGTCACATGGCCATTTTCCCAGTCGAAGCCCGATTTCAGCGCAAGCGACCGTGCTTTACCATCGACCGTGACCTGGAGTGTCGTGCCCGTTCCCTCGCTCAAAGGAGCGTGCAAGCGCAGGCCGTCGGTCGGAGCCTGGCCGGCAATCGCGTCCGCTTTGGCCGTCACGAGCCACTTCTCGAAATCGACGCGGGCGGTCTTCTTCCGTGCATCGGTCTGCTGGCGTGTCGTCGCGATTTCCTTGCCGAGTATGTCCCAGCGCGCGCGGTCTTCGGGCTTGGGCACGAGGATGATCGGCGGCGTGTCGCGGATGTTGCCGTCCATCGCGCCCTGGGTCGTGTTGTTGAAGAACGCCGCCATCTCGTAGAACTCGCGCTGGCTTATCGCGTCGAACTTGTGATCGTGGCAAACCGCGCAGTTCGCGGTCAGGCCGAGCCAGACGAAGGAAGTCGTCTCGATGCGGTCGCGCGCATAGAGGACGAGGTACTCTTCCGGAATGAGGCCGCCCTCGTTGCTCGTGATGTTGCAGCGGT
>JBBQPD010000776.1:0-3674 GCA_038331535.1 Gemmatales bacterium
GCTGCGGGCCACCTGGGTCGGCGCGCGCGCCGGTCTGCTGCTCGCCTGCCGGGCGTTGACCATCCTGCTTGTCATGCTGGCGCTGCTCGCCGCCGGGCCGCTCGACGCGACGCTGAAAGCCGCGCGCTCCTTGCGCGTCCCCGGCCTGCTCGTGCAACTGGCGCTGCTGACGTACCGCTACGTCTTCGTCCTGGCCGGCGAGCTGGCCCGGCTGCGCATCGCTCTGCGGGTGCGCGGCTTTCGCAACCGGATGAGTCGGCACGGCTACCGTACCGTCGGCAACCTGGCCGGTGTCTTGCTCGTGCGCGGCTTCGAGCGCGCCGAGCGCGTCGGCCACGCCATGCGCTGCCGCGGCTTCGACGGCCACTTCCGCACGCTCACGGAGTTTCGCACGCGCCCGCGTGATCTTCTCGCGTTTTTTGGCCTCGCCGCGGCGGTCGCGGGACTGTTGCTCCTCGATCGGTTCTGGGGGTGAGATGGCCGCCGCACCGGGACCGATCCTCCACGTCCGCGATCTCTGTTACCGCTACCCGCACGGTCCCGCCGCGCTCGACGGCATCTCCTTCGACGTGGCGGCGGGCGAGACGGTCGGCCTGGTCGGCCCCAACGGCGCCGGCAAGACGAGCCTGTTCCTCTGCCTCGCCGGCGTCGTCGTGCCGCGCGCTACCGCGTTGTCGGTGGGTGGGTTGGACCTGCGCGACGCCGCCCAGCGGAAGCAGTTGCCGGCGCATGTCGGCATCGTCTTTCAGAACAGCGACGATCAGCTCTTCAACGCCACCGTGTTCGACGACGTGGCCTTCGGCCCGCTGAACCTGGGACTGCCGCCGGACGAGGTGCGCCGCCGCGTCGCCGAGGCGTTGACCAAAGTCGGACTAACCGGGGTCGAGAAGCGCGTGCCCTGGCACCTGTCCGGCGGCGAGAAACGGCGTGTGGCCTTTGCCGGCGTACTGGCGATGCGGCCGGACGTGTTGCTGCTGGACGAACCGTCGATGTACCTCGACCCGCGCGGCCGCCGCGAGCTGATCGCGCTGTTGCAGGCACTCGGCGGGACGCAGGTGATCGCGTCGCACGACCTGGAGCTGGTGTTGAAGACTTGCGGTCGAGTGCTGCTGATGGACGGCGGCCGCCTGCTCGCCGACGGTCCGCCGCGCCGGATCCTCGCCGACGCGGCGCTGATGGAAATGCACGGGCTGGAGGTGCCGGCGAGCCTGGCACCGAGCAGGTGAAGCTAACCGGATTCTTCACCGCAGAGGACGCAGAGGATCGCAGAGGGAATATCAGACAGCGGCTCAGGCGACCTACAGTGAATCACGTTGTCGCAAAGAAAAAAGGGACCGGCTTTCGCACCGATGTCGCTCCCTTTCGTTTTCGTTTTCCTCTGCGGTCCTCCGCGCCCTCTGCGGTGAATTATTCGGGCTAACGGATCGCGGCTCAGACCTTCGACGCCGCCGCCGCCGATTGAAAGGCGTTGAACTCCGCGGCCTTGCCCGGTGCCCACGCCATGCAGGCGTTCAAGTTCGCCGCGCGGAATGAATCCGGCTCCGGTACCGCCGGCTACTTCAATTTCACCTGTCCCTTCGACACGATCTCCAGGTCGCCGCAGCGAAAGAATTCATTGAGGCCGGCGAGGCGTACCTCGTCGATGTCGGACAGAGCCACTTCCTCGACCGGCTTCGGTTTCAGGCCGCGCTGGATCATCACGCGGCGGTTCGTCAGCGTGTAACGGCGGCAAATGAACGGCGAGAGCTTCTTGCCGAACAACGGTGCGAGGAGCAGCCATCCCAACGGGGCAAGGACGATGCTTTTGATAAGCGTCGCGGCCAGACTGCTGATTCCCGGCGTCGAGGCGAGCGAGGGCCACGCTTCGCGTATCTGCGCCTCGCCGATCAACGGCGGCGTGACGCCGGTGATCGGCGAGCGCGACAGAATAAGAGGGCGGAGGACCGGCTTGACGGGCGCGACGACCGCCGAGCTTGACGGCACGGAATTCGGCGTCGAAGTGAATCCGGTCGGGTGGTGTTCGTGTTCCATAGCTATCGGCTTGCGCGTGATGGTTGGAGTGCGTTCCCGTGAGTCTTCGTAACTATCCATACGGACGCGCTCGCGCTCTGCCAAGATGCGGGAACGGGGCGTCTCGGCTCCCAAAGCAATTCCCGCGTCAGGTCTTTGGTTCGCCTTTCTTCTTCCGCTATACTGAGTGAAGTTAAGCGGCAGTTCTTATCGTTCGACGACCGCCGCTTCCATGAGGAGACTCGCTCTTGTCGCACAAGCGGAAACCATCGCGGCATGGTTCCCCAACTCTGGACGGTCTGCGCCCGCGCGTCGAGAAGGCGGTGGCGGAAGGCCGCTTTCAACAGGCGCTCGACCTGGCGAAACAACTCCACAAGTTCGAGCCGACGGCGGCCAATCTCGACCTCTTGAAGAAGGCGTATCTGGGCCGTGCCCGCCAGCTCCATGCCTCCGGTTACGACCGCGACGCGGCGACCACCCTGGAGGCGGCCCAGCGCATCGATGCCGCGAATGGCGCGTGGTTGGAGCAGCTCGCGGCGGAATTGGCGACGTGCGGGGCCGGGCAGAAGGCGCTGGAGATAATCAATCAGGTGCCCTCGGCGTCGATTGGTCCCGCCATCCTGGCACGCGCCGCGGATGCCGCCATTCCGCAGCTGGCCGCCGGCAAAGCACAGCTGCCGGCCGAGGTACACGACGAGTTTGACCGCATTCTGCTGGCGTTCAAGCAGGTCGAGGCCGCGCAGGACGATGCGGCCAAGGAGACGCTGCAGGGCATCGGTCTGAAGTCGCCGTTTCTGGAATGGAAGCTGTTCCTGCGCGGCTTGCAAGCGTACTACCAGCACGACGACGCCCGCGCCCTGGAGAACTGGGGCCGTCTCAACGCCGAGCGCGTGCCGAGCCGGTTGGCCGCCCCCTTCCGCAGCCACATCGATCCCACGTTCCGCACCGCCCAGTCGGCCGAGACGCAGGGGGCGCTCAAGGGGCAGTTCGACCGGCTCCAGGGCAGCGTGGTCGCGGACCAGCTGCGGCGCCTCCGGGCGGCGCTGGCCGATACGGAATCCCGCACCTTCGCCAACGCCTTTCGTCAGGTCGAAACGCTGCTGCCGGCGCTGCGCGTCGAGGCTCCCCAGCTGATCCCCCGTCTGGCGGCGTGTTGTTACTGGGCGGTCGTGGAGACGGGGCCGGACGATGCGCTCCGTTACAAACGCGTCTTCGGCGCGCCGCCCGACGACCCGAATTTTCACCGCCTGGAGGCGCTGGCGAGCGAGCGCTTCGGCGACCCGGCACAAGCTCACCGGGCGTGGCAGGATTACGAAAAGGAAATCGCGGACGCGCCGCCCGCCCTCTGGCCGCCCGCCCTGGCAGCTCGCGCTCGTGCCCTGATCTGGCTGCGCATGGGCAAGAATGCCGCGGAAATCCCCAGTTCCAAGAAGCTGGCCAAGCTTCCACGCCACTTGCGCGACGAAATGGACCTGCCGGCGGCGCTGAAGCCGACCGCCGAGAAGTGCTTCGACCGCGCCATCGCGCTCGCCCCCGATTTGCTGGAACCGTACGAGGAACTGTTCGAGCATCACGAGCTCGAAGAGCGACCCGCGCTGGCCGAGAAGGCCGGCCGCAATCTGTTGGAGCGTTTCCCGAACCACGTGCCGACGCTGACGGCGCTC
>JBBQPD010000777.1:0-3668 GCA_038331535.1 Gemmatales bacterium
GGGCGGTCCGGCTCCCAGTTGGCGAAGACCAGTCGTGCGTCGGGCGCGAGGGTATGGATGACCTCGCCGCAAAGGATGCCGTGCTGACTGTCGCACGCTTCCAGATCGCCGTCGTGGCGGAAGGACTTGACGACGACCTCGGCCGGGAGGCTCTTGCCGAGGTGCTGGCGATATCCTCGATAGCCGGAATCGAGAACGGCGACCGTAAGACCGCGGCCGCGGACACCGGCTTGGTGCCATTTGGAGACGCCCAATTCTCCGAGGAGACGTTCGCGTAGTTGTTGCGGATTGGAATTGTCGGCCGGTACGAACGAATCGGGAGTGGCTGCCGAACCGATCGCCCCGCCACCCCGCAAGAGGAGGACGAGACAGGCGCCGCAGAGCAAAAGCGCACGGGTGAGCGTTCGAGGAGCATTCATACTGCGCCGCTCCGCTATTCCGTTTTCGGGCGATCGCGAAGAACCGCAGTAGTTTAGCCGCGCCAAATGGAGAGTGGACGAACTCGCAAGCCGGATTCGGGCAAGTTCGACTACCGCGCGGCAAGATGATCGGATTGGCGAAAATGTTCGGGAAAGTGGGGTGGGGAAAAGACAAACGGCGCCGACGCCTGGGAGGGCATCGCCGCCGAATTATCCACCGAATGAGCCGCGCAAGCAGTAAGCGGGTCTTCTCCCCGCTTACTACGTGCGCGGTTCCTCAATCGTGCTCACTGGTTGAACACGAACTCCTTCGTGTTCAGCAGCGCCCAGAGGATGTTCTCGTAGGCGATCTTCTTGTTGTTCGTCGGCGCGGCGGCGTGCTTGGCAATATGCGCCAGCGCCAGGTCGCGTTGCTCCGGCGTCGGCTTGTGAGCGAACGCGGACAGGAACAGTTCGTCCACCTTCTCGGCGTCGGGACGGGGATCCTTGGCGAGCTGATCGGCGCGGCCTCCCACGCGAGCCAGCTTGCCCTGAATCTCGTCCGAGTTGAGCAGGTGCAGTGCCTGGGCCAGGTTCGCCTCACTCACGCGCTCGCACTCGCACGCGCTGATGCGCTGCGGCCGCCCGAACACGTCCAGGAAGTACGACGGGAACGACTCGTCCGGCAGCATGATCGCGCGCTTCGGAGCGTGGCGATCAGCCGGCAAGCCGTTGAACGTCGCCGGGCTATCGGACACCAGGTTGACGGCGTCGAACAGCACCTCGGCGCTCATGCGCCGGGGATAATAGCGGGCGTAGTTCTGCTTGTCGTGCTTATTGAACTCGTTCGGCACGGCACTCAGTTGATACGTCCGGCTCTTGACGATCGTCTTGACCAGGTGCTTGAGGCTGTAGTTGTTGTCAACCAAATCCTTGGCGAGCGCGTCGAGCAGCTCGGGGTTCGACGGCGGATTGGTGATGCGCATGTCGTCCAGGGGATCGACGATGCCGCGGCCGAAGAAGTGCGCCCAGTAGCGATTGGCGACGGCGCGGGCGAAGAACGGATTCTTCGGCTCCACCATCCAATCGACGAGCTTCTGACGCGGGTCTTCGTCGGTGCCGACCTTGACCGGCTCGCCATCGAGCGGCTTCATGATTGCGGGCTGACCCGTCTTCTTGTTCTGTACGCCGCCGCTGGACTTGCTGAAGATGGCCTGGCGCATCACCTGTTGCTGCTGCACCTCGCCGGGGACAACGATGTTCTTGCGGCCGATGCGGCCAAAGTACGCGGCCAGACCCCAGTAATCGTCCTGGCTCCACTTCTCGTACGGGTGATGATGGCACTGGGCACAGGCCATGCGCAGACCGAGGAACACCTGGGCGGTGTCGTCCACGAACTGTTCCGGCTGTGTCAACTCCTTGTACCACACCGTCGGCGGGCTGTTGACCTCGTCGCCCGTGGCCCCGAGGATTTCGCGGGCAAACTCGTTGTACGGCATGTCGCTGGCGACCGCCTGACGAATCCAGTTGTGGAAGGCGAACGTGCCCTTGGCGCGATCGGGCTGGCCGCGGCGCTTGACGCGGAGAATGTCGGCCCACTTGTTGGCGAAGTAATAGCTGTACTCCGTCGAGTCCACCAACTGGTCGATCAGAACGTCGCGTTTGGTGGCGTTCTTGTCATTGACGAAGGCGTTGACCTGGGCCAGCGTCGGCAGCGAGCCGGTCAGATCGAGGAACAGCCGGCGAACGAATTGCTCGTCGGAGCAAAGCTCCGAGGGGACGAGGCCGAGTTCCTTCCACTTCGCGCTGGTGTTGGTATCGACGACGGTCTTGGTCTCGAACTTGTACTCGGGAATCTTGATGCCGAGCGGCACGGTGGCGCGGAAGGTGGCGACGTTCGCTTGATAGCGAGCCATGATCGCGGCCTCGCCGCTCTGAGCCAGCGTGCGGACCAGGCCAGTCGATTCGACGACGGCGATTTCCTGGTCGTTGCTCTCGTACTGCGCCCGGCGCGTGATGTCCTCGATCGAGCCGTCGGAGTAGTGAGCGTAGACGGCGAACTGCTGCTTGTTCTGCCGGGTCATGATGCGATGGTCGGGCGAGATCGAGATGCGCGTCACGACCGGGTCTTTTTCGCTGCCGACCGGCATGCCGGCGGCGATCCAGCGTCGCACGAGCTTGTATTCATCCGAGCCGACTTCCATCCGTTTGCCGCCGCCGTGCGGCACGAGGCCGGCCGCCTTGGTGAGCAGCAGGCTCGAATCGGGAGCGGCAGGGAACAGACGGCGGCCGCGCGCCTCTTTGACGAGAGCGATGTAATCGACTTCCGGCTCGAAACCGAGGAGCGAGAGCTTGAACCCATTCTGGCCCGACGCCTTGCCGTGGCAGCCGCCGGAGTTGCAACCGAGCTTCGTGAAGATCGGTACGATCTGGTTGCCGAAATTGATCGGCAGGTTCACATCGCAGTTGACGGAGGTGACCGGCACCTTGACGACCTTGTCGCCGAAAGTGGCCGTAACTTCGGTCGTGCCGTTGGCCAGCGGGACGATACGGCCGGCGGCGGTGACGCTGGCAATCTTGGGATCGGCGACGGCGTACTTGACGTCGGTCGTCAGGTCTTGCAGCCGGTCGGCGAGCTTGGCGGTGAGAATGAGCTGCTGGGCTTCGTCGAGGCCTTTTAGCTCGACTTTCGTCGGGTTGACGCTGAGGGCTATTATCTCGGCCGGTTTAGGCAGGGGCGCCGGTTCTTGCTTGGCAGTGTCCTTGTCGCCGTAGAGATCACCCGCGAGGGCCGGGCCGGTAAGGAAGAACAACGCCGCCAGGGCCGAAGAAATGGGCCAGCGTGCGGTCAGCATGGAAGGAACCCCCCAACGTGGCAGGAAACAGGTAGGCTGGGCGTGCAGGCAGTAGTGGCATTGTCGCGAAATTGTTTCAAGAATGCAACACATTCCCGGCAAGTGGCCGCCGAATTCTTTCGAACGTCTCTTTCGAGAACCTGAAGGAACGTCTCCGAAAAAAACCGCGGTCGCGGGTTCGTGGCACACCGAATGGGACAACGGGACAAGGATGGGAATGGGAGAATGGGAGATTCTCGAGAGGTAGTTTCCTTGACGGCGGGCTGAGCCGCGGATAGAGGGTAGGTTGTGTTCGCGCCGAGGGCGCATCTGGAGAGGCCAATTTCCCCCGGAGATCCGTATGCGCTTCTCGCTCTCCCCCGCAGCACGAATCATAGCACTTCTCAGCTGCGTCCTCGCCGCCACTCCGTGTGCG
>JBBQPD010000778.1:0-3661 GCA_038331535.1 Gemmatales bacterium
GCTCACGAGGTCGCGTCGGCTGCTTGCAGTGCCTGGAAGATTTGATCGATCGTGAGCCGGTCGATACCGGGAAAGAGGTCCATCTGCACGGCCAGGGCGGCGAGGATTTGCGTGTCGGTCACCAGCCCCATGTCGCGAGCCGTCTGGCCGAACTTGGCCCGGCGCGGCCGCCGATCCCGCGCCTCCAGGACGCGCGACACGTCGAGGTGTGACAACACCTTGAGACGAACGAGGATTTCCCCGATCTTGTCGCGGGTTTCCATGAGCGATCCTGCCTCTTCTCCGCCGCCGTGTAACGGCACCCTTGTTCCGATCCAAGTCTAGCTCACAAAAAGCACGCGCGGAGCGACCGCGCCAAACCCCCTGCCCCGCCTTTTCGACTTGCGGCCCAGCCCCCGCAACGGGTACAGTGTCCCCCGTCTCACACAGCGATGGCAGGATGATTTCCAGAAGCAAAGGATCTGCGCGTGCAAGCAGCCAGTACCCTCGCTGCGGCCGGGCCTTTCGACGACCTTAGCGTCTCGCTCGCGCTCCGCGCCCTCGACCGCGCGCGCGAGCGACTCCTCGAATTACAGCAACCCGACGGGCACTGGGTCGGCGAGCTTCAGGGTGATACCATCCTCGAATCGGAGTACGTCCTCCTCATGGCCTTTCTCGGCCGCGCAGGGGAGGAACGCTGCCGCAAGGCCGCCAACTACATCCTCGCGCAGCAACGGGCCGACGGCACCTGGAGCAATTATCCCGATGGCCCGCTCGAACTCAGCGTGACCGTCAAGGCGTACTTCGCCCTCAAGCTCACCGGCCACGATCCCGAATCCCCGCACATGTGCCTCGCCCGTGAGGCGATCCTCGACGCCGGCGGGGCTGTGAAATGCAATAGCTTCACGAAGTTCTATCTGGCGCTGCTGGGCCAGTTTCCCTATGAGAATTGCGCCTCTGTGCCGCCGGAGCTAGTGCTGCTGCCGCGCTGGTGCTACGTCAATCTCTATGCCATGTCGAGCTGGACGCGCACCATCGTGGTGCCGCTCAGCATCTTCTCGGCCTTCAAGCCGGTGCGGCAATTGTCGCCTGAGCAAGGTGTCGGCGAGCTTTTCCTGCAACCCGCGGAGACGCCGCGCTGGCCGGCCGAGCCGACGAAACGCTGGTTTTCCTGGTCCAACTGCTTCCTCGGCCTCGACTGGCTGTACAAGAAAGCCGAACGCTGGGGCTTGTTGAAGCTCTTCCGTCGCCGCGCCGTTCGCCGCGCCGCCCGCTGGATGCGCGAGCGCTTCCAGGACAGCGACGGCCTCGGCGCTATTTTCCCGCCGATGATTTACACGGTCGTCGCCCTGCGCTGCCTCGGCGTGGCGGACGACGATCCGGAGATGCAGTGGGCGCTGAAGCAGCTCGACGACCTGATGATTGAGGACGGCGACACGCTGCGCCTCCAACCTTGTTTGTCGCCGGTCTGGGATACGGCGCTGGCGCTGAACGCGCTGGGTGATGCCGCTTGCGGCTTAGCGGAGGACCGCGCGAAACCGCAAGCGGCGCTGGCCGCGGAATGGCTCCTCGCACGTGAAGTGCGCCGCCCCGGAGACTGGTCCCGAACCGCGCCGGAACTGGAGCCTGGCGGCTGGTTCTTCGAGTACCGCAACGGTTTCTACCCCGACACCGACGACACCGCGATGGTGCTGATGGGTCTGGCGAAAACAGGTGCCGCGACGACGCCCGAAACGCAACCCGCGGTCGAGCGCGGCCTGCGCTGGCTGCTCGGCATGCAGAACCGCGACGGCGGCTGGGCGGCGTTCGACCGCGACATCAATCGCGAACTGCTCACGAAAATCCCCTTCGCCGATCACAACGCCATGCTCGATCCGAGCTGTCCGGACATCACGGCCCGCGTTCTCGAAGCGCTGGGGCATTTCGGCCACAGCGTCGAAGACGCGCAGGTGAAACGGGCGCTCGATTTCATAAGGCAGACCCAGGACCAGCGCGGCTGCTGGCCGGGGCGCTGGGGCGTCAATTACGTCTACGGCACCTGGCAGGTTCTCGCGGGTCTACAGAGTGTCGGCTTCGACCGCGCGGACCCGATGGTGCGCCGGGCTGTCGGCTGGTTGCGGCAGGTGCAACAACCGTGCGGCGGCTGGGGCGAATCGTGCCGCAGCTACGACGATCCCGAATGGGCAGGCCGCGGCGAGCCAACCGCCTCGCAGACGGCGTGGGCCTTGCTCGGTCTGATCGCCGCCGGTGAAGCGCGCAGCGAAATGGTTCGCTCCGGTATCGATTATCTCGTCCGTACGCAGCGTGAGGACGGGAACTGGGACGAGGCGCCGTTTACAGGCACCGGCTTTCCGAAGGTGTTTTATCTGAAGTACCATCTGTATAGTCTGTACTTTCCGCTCATGGCGCTGGCAAGAAGCTGTCAGCTATTAGCTCATAGCTAATAGCCAGACGGTGCGTTTGCATTCCATGCGCCGGTCTACGTTCGGATTGGCTAACGGCTGATAGCTAATAGCTGACAGCTTTTCAGGAGATACCCATGCGATTCCCGCTCAGCCTGACCAGCACCATGGTCGGTTACATCGGCCGCAACAAGATCAAACGCACGCCGCGCTTTCCGCTCGTGCTGATGCTGGAACCGCTGCACGCCTGCAATCTCACCTGCACCGGCTGCGGCCGTATCCGCGAATACTCGCCGACCATCAAGGACAAGCTCACCGTCGAGCAATGCCTCGCCGCCGTGGATGAGGCCGGCGCGCCCATCGTCAGCATCTGCGGCGGCGAACCGATGATCTACCCGGAGATCGGCAAGCTCACGCGTGAAATCCTGAAACGCCGTAAGCACATTTATCTCTGCACCAACGGCATGTTCATCAAGAAGCGCTTGCACGAGTTTCAGCCGACGAGCCGCTTCTTCTTCAACGTGCATCTCGATGGCTTGGAGGCGACGCACGACAAGGCGGTCGAGCGCGACGGCGTGTTCGCCTCGGCGGTGGAGGGCATCCGCGCTGCCAAAAAGGCCGGCTTCCTCGTCTGCACCAACACGACCATCTTCAAGGAGACCGATCTCAACGAGGTCGATCGCCTGTTCGCCTTCCTGACGCGCCTGAAGGTCGATGGCTTCATGCTGTCGCCGGCCTATGGCTACACGGCGGTCAAGGAGACGAACCCCGAAGGCGCCTCCGAGATCTTCATGACGCGCGACGACATTCACGCGAAGTTCAAAGAGGCGGAGCAGCTTCTCAAGAAGTACCGCATGATGTCGTCGCCGATTTACATGGAGTTCCTCAGCGGCAAGCGCGAGCTGAGCTGCACCGCCTGGGGCAATCCGACCTACAACACGAAGGGTTGGAAAGGGCCGTGCTATCTCATCACCGACGAGCATCACGACTCGTTCCGCGACCTGATGGACAAGACCGAGTGGGACAATTACGGCCCCGGCAAAGACCCACGCTGCGAAAACTGCATGGTTCACTGCGGCTTCGAGCCAACCGCGGCGCTGGGCGTCAACGGCCGTCTCGGTGATAGCCTCAAGATGCTGATGTGGCAGCTGTCGTAATTCATCACTAGCCCGGAGCGGGCCCGCCCCGGTGCGGGGAACCCCCGCGGGGGGGCCCGGGGGGGGTTGTATGCCAGAAAGACAGAATTAACAACCCCCCGGGCCCCAGAACCCGAGGCCCCG
>JBBQPD010000779.1:0-3661 GCA_038331535.1 Gemmatales bacterium
GTCCACCGCCAACGCGGGGGCGTTGCTCACCTACACGACCACGATCACCAACACCGGCCCGAGCGACGCCCAGTCGGTATCCTTGCACGAGATGGTGCCGGCCAACACGACGTTCGTGTCCTTCACGCAGAACAGCGGCCCAGCCGGCGGCGGCACGCTGCCGGCCGGCATGACCGAGACGTACACCCTCGTCGTGCGGGTCAACGCCAACACCCCTGACGGCACGGTGATCTCCGATACGGCTACCATCTCGTCGGCCACCACCGACCCGAACTCGAACAACAACAGCTCGACGGTCACCACCACGGTCAATACCAGCGCCGACCTCGTCGTCACCAAGACCGGGCCGAGCAGTGCGGATGCCGGCACAGACATCACCTACACGCTGTCGGTGACCAACAACAGCCCCAGCGACTCCCTACACGTCGTCCTGTCCGACGCGGTGCCTACCGGGACCACGCTCGTCGGTTACACTGGCATCTCGGGACAGGACGCCTTCGGGGTCAGCGTAACGAATAACACGGTCAAATTCTCCAGCGTCACCACAGTCGCGGCGGGCCGCACCGACGTGTTCCAGATCGTCGTCCACGCCCTCAGCAGCAATGCCCCCGGCTTCACGGTCAGCAACACGGCCACCGTCACGTCGGACACCAACGACCCGCTGTCGAACAACAACAGCTCGACAGTCCTGACCACGATGACGCTGCCGCGCTACCATTAACCCGGAGGTAGCACCACAAAGGCACAAAGGACACAAAGGAAAATAAGAACGAGGTAGGGCAATCAGGCCGCCCCTCGGCCTGTATTTTCTCTTCTTTGTGTCCTTTGTGCCTTTGTGGCGAATAATGGGCTTTTCGGGCGAGCACAGCGATCCGTTAGTCAGACTCCGCGGCGGGCGAGCGACGATGTCCACGACTCCCGAAACACTCGCCCGCGCCATGCGCTCTTACCAATCGGGGAATCTTTCCGAAGCGGCGGCCATCTACCGGCAGGCCCTATCGGAAGACGCGGCCAACGCCGACGCCTGGTGCATGCTCGGCATCGTGTGCCGCGCCCGCGGAGAATTGGACGAGGCCGCGCAGGCGTACCACGAAGCCCTGCGTCTACGGCCGGCGTTTCTCGAAGTCCGCAACAACCTCGGCAATGTCCTGCTCACCCAGGGGAAGCTGGATGAGGCCATCGCCTGCTATCGGCACGTCCTCCTCTCCCGGCCGAACTACGCCGAAGCTCACAACAACCTGGGCGCAGCCCTGGGACAGCAGGGTCGCTTTGAAGAAGCGTTGGCCTGTCACTGGGAGGCCGTGCGCTGCAAGCCGGACTACGCCGACGCTTACAACAACCTCGGCACCGCCCTGACCCGCCTCAACCGGCTGGACGAGGCTCTTGCCGCCTGCCGCGAAGCGTTGCGCCTGACGCCGAATTCGGCCGCGTTTCATAACGGACTGGGCGTCGTGCTGTTCAAGCTCGAGCGCACGGACGAGGCGCTGGCCCACTACCGCGCGGCACTGGCGCTGCGGCCGAACTTCGTCGACGCTCACCTCAACCGCGGCAACGCCCTGTTGGCGCAACAGAAGTTCGCCGAGGCCGAGGCCAGTTACCGCGCAGCCCTGACCCTGAAGCCCAACTACCCGGAGGGCCACGCCAACCTGGGCATCGCCCTGGCGGAACAGGGGCGCTGGGAGGAAGCCGAGGCCAGCTATCGCCGGGCGCTGAGCGCCAAGCCCGACTATGCCGAGGCGCTCAGCAACCTGGGCAACGTCCCGGCCGGACTTGGGCGCCCGGAAGAGGCTCTCGGGAGCTATGAACAGTCGCTCCGCCTGCGGCCCGACCATGCCGAGACGCACGTCGCCCACGCCCTGGCGCTGCTGACGCTGGGTGATTATCTTCGGGGCTTCGCCGAGTACGAATGGCGCTGGCAAACCAAGGAGTTTGGCACGACAAGGCTCCTCACCCAGCCGGTCTGGGACGGATCGCCTCTCGAAGGCCGAACGATCCTGCTGGCCTTCGAGCAAGGGTTGGGCGATACGCTGCAATTCATCCGTTATGCCCCGCTGGTCAAGCAGCGGGGCGGAACCGTAATCGTCGCCTGCCAGCAGGCGCTGCTCGCCCTGCTCTCCGGCTGCGCGGGCATCGACCGGTTGGTCGCCCACGAAGGGACGTTACCCGACCACGACGTCTACGCCACTCTGCTCAGCCTGCCGCGCATCTTCGGTACGACGCTGGAAACGATCCCGGCCCAGGTGCCGTACCTCACGCCCGACGCGGGCCTGGTCGAACGCTGGAGGAAAGAGGTCGGCGAATTGGCAGACTTCAAGGTCGGCATCGTCTGGCAGGGAAACCCGCAGCACCGCAAGGATCGGCAGCGCTCGGCGCCACTGAGTTGTTTCGCCCCGCTCGCCCGATTGCCGGGAGTGCGCCTCTTCAGTCTGCAAAAAGGCGCCGGGACCGAGCAACTGAAGACCATGCCGGAGATCACGGACCTGGGTAGCCGTCTCGACGAGGCCGCGGGGGCGTTCACGGACACCGCGGCGGTCATGAAGCATCTCGACCTGATCATCACTGTGGACACGGCCGTAGCTCACCTAGCGGGCGCGCTGGCGGTCCCGGTCTGGACGGTCCTGTCCACCGCCCCGGACTGGCGCTGGCTCCTGCGCCGCGAGGACAGCCTCTGGTATCCGACCATGCGTCTGATCCGCCAGACGCAGGCCGGCGATTGGGACACGGTGTTTCGGCGAATCGCATCCGAACTGACGAAGCTCGCCGCACCCGGAAACTCCGACGTGGTGCTGAACGAAGCCGCGCCCGTGTTCAAGCCATTCAACCGCGTGAAATCGTGTCGTCACGGCACCATGCTTTACAACGTCCACGACATCTACATCGGCCGCTCGCTCGACCTGTATGGCGAATACTCTGAAGGCGAAGCGGACCTTTTTCGGCAACTCCTCAAACCGGGGATGGTGGTCGCGGAAGTCGGCGCCAACATCGGTGCGCACACGGTATTGCTGGCTCAGCTGATCGGCGTCGGCGGCCGGGTGTGGGCCTTCGAGCCGCAGCGCATCGTCTATCAAACCCTGTGCGCCAACCTGGCCCTCAACAGCATTACCAACGTCGATTGCCGCAACGTCGCCGTCGGCAGGGAGCCGGGTGAGCTGATCGTGCCGCGCCTCGACTACGACCGGGACAACAACTTCGGCGGCCTCGGCCTGGGGACGTACACAGACGGCGAGCGCGTGCCGGTCGTCACCCTCGATAGTCTCGGCCTGCGCCACTGCGACCTCATCAAAATTGATGTGGAAGGGATGGAACAGGAGGTGTTGACTGGCGCGACGGCCACGATCGCCCGCTGCCGGCCGCTCCTCTATGTTGAAAACGACCGCAAGGAGAAGTCCGCCGACCTGGTCCGCCTCATCGCCGGCCTGGGGTACGACCTGTACTGGCATGTCACGCCGTATTTCAACGCGGCTAACTTCGCGAAGAATCCGGAGAACGTGTTCGGACAGATCGTCTCGCTCAATATGATCTGTTGTCCGCGCGGCGGGCGGTATCGACTCGATGGCTTCCGGCCGGTTGATATTCCCGTGTGAGATTGTGGTCGTGTCGGTGCTTGCCGCTTGCGGCTTAGCGTTCCAGCGCCGCTAAGCCGCAAGCGGCAATCACCGAC
>JBBQPD010000780.1:0-3657 GCA_038331535.1 Gemmatales bacterium
GCGGCGCCCGTCAATTCCGCGTCGGGAATTGTTCCCAGGCTGCGCTGTGTTTGCGGAGAGAACTGGCGGATCGAGTCGATCTCGTCCCCGAAGAACTCGACGCGGAACGGCGCTTCGGCGTCGGGCGAGAAGGCGTCGATAATGCCGCCGCGGCGGCTGAACTCGCCGGGCCGTTCGACCGCCTCGCTGTGCGCGTAGCCGTGATCGACCAGCCAGCCGGCCAACTCTTCCGGGTCGCACGATTGGCCGGCGCGGAGGACGCGTCGATTGCGCGCGAGGGCGGCACGATCGGGAGCTGGTTGCATCAGCGCGGGAAAGGTGGTCAACACCAACCGTGGCGGTTGATCGGATTCGAGTTGTTTGAGCAGGCGCAACCGCTGGCCGGCGATTTCATCGACGAGACCGCCCGGCTTTCCGTCCCACGCAGGAAAAAGCGCCGGCGGCGCGCCGGTGAAGGAAGCGAGGTCGCCGGCCCAGGGATCGAGGTCGCGCGGATGGGCGATGACGACGAGGATGGTGGACGGCGCCCGCAGCGCCAGCGCGGCCGTGGCGAGCGCCGCCGACGAACCCCAGGCGCCGTCGACGGTGGCGCTGTGCCCCTCCGCGAGCGCTGCGAGCAGCGGGGCGAACCCGCTGGCGCCGTGCAGGCGCGCAGCGAGATCCGTCAAGCTTTGCAGGGCGGGCGCGGTCTTCGGCACGGCGTCATCCTCCACGCCTCCATTATATCGAGCTGTAATTCGCGACCGGACCGGGTTCGAGCCGGCGGCACTCTTGCCCTCCGGGGTCGGCCTTCGTAACAATGACAGTCTCTATTTTCCGGACACACACGAACGCGACGCAGGATCCCGAACATGGTCGAACGCAGACGCGAACTCAATCGTCGTTACCAGCGCAAGCAAAAGCTGACCAAGCTCAAGGGCAAGCTCGCCGCCGCCAAGGAAGGGCGCGACAAGGAAGCCATCCTCAAGAAGATTCACGTCATCAGCCCATTCTGGGTAGAGCCTGCCAAGACCGCCTGATTTTTGTTTACGTTTCGCGCGGTCTCCGCGCGAAACGTAAACACGATACACTTCGTCTCTCACTTCACGGGGTTCCTTAACACCCCGATGCCGCCGATTTCCGCCTCCAGCACGTCGCCCGGTTTAAGATAGACCGGCGGCTTGCGCGCGAAGCCGACTCCGCTCGGCGTTCCCGTCGAGATCACGTCGCCCGGCTCCAGCGTCACGAACGACGACAGCACCGACACCAGCGCCGCGACCGGAAAGACCATCTGCGCCGTGCTGGCGTCCTGCATCACCGTGCTGTTGAGGCGCAGCTTCAGCGGCAGCGCCTGCGGATCGGGCAGCGTCGCCGCCGAGCGCACGCAGGGTCCGAGCGGCAGAAACGTGTCGTGCCATTTGCCGTGCAGCCAGTCGAAGAAGCGATCTTTCTCGCGCGGCTTGCGGCCGGGGTTGATCTGATACTTGCGGTCCGAAATGTCGTTGCAGATCGTGTAGCCGGCGACGTAGTTCAGGGCGTCGGCCTCCGCCACGCCTTTGCAGCGCCGGCCGATGACGACGCCGAGTTCCAACTCCCAATCGACGTGGTTGGGCGACAAGGCGGGAATGACGACGGGATCGCCGGGGTGGGTCAACGTCGTGCTCGGCGGCTTCCAGAAGAAATAGGGAAAGGTGTCCTGTCGCTCCGCCGCCTGGCCGCCGCCCTCGCGGATGTGTTCCGCGTAGTTGCCGGCCAGAAGGATGACCTTGCCGGGATGTGAGATCGGCACCAGCAGCCGCGTTTCGGCGAGCGGGCGGCTCAGCCGTGCGCGCGCGCTCGCCGACGACGTGAGATAGCGCCGATGAATTTCAGCGGCGCGTGCCGCAAGCGCACCGTCCGGCGGCAGATAGTCGAGCAGGTCCGCGGAAGCGGGCGTCAACGGCAGGTTGAATGCATCCGCCAGTATGTTCAGGTCGGCGACGAATGGTTCTTCGTAGAGGCCGGCGCGGACGCTTCCGTCGTGCTCAAAGCGGCACAGGCGCATGGGGAGTCTCCCGTTTATTGACCTTCAGGTTGTCAGCCACACGGAATTTGGCCGTCCACTCGTACCCAGCAGCAATTGGTACGAGAAAAAGCTGATAGCTGTTAGCTGACAGCTATCAGCTTATTATCTTCAGATTGCCTTCAGCCGCATGAGGCAGTCAACCGGAAGGTCAATAAACGGTTCTTTCCTTCATCCGGTCGTTCGCTATCCTCGACAACGGCACACCCGAGGGGAGGACACCCATGCAATACTATTTTTTCCACCTGATGTCCTGGCCGTTCCTCCCCGACGACTTCGCCGAGAAGCACGACTCCGCCTGGGTCTGGCTGCCGAACGCGCTCTACGACCCCGTCAAGGGCCACGACCTCTACCGCGATTACCTCGACACCCTGGCCTACGCCGACGAGCTGGGTTTCGACGGCATCTGCGTCAACGAGCACCATCAAAACGCCTATGGATTGATGCCGTCGCCGAACCTGATGGCGGCGGCGCTGACGCAGCGGACAAAGCGGGTCAAGATCGCCGTCATCGGTAACGCCCTGCCGCTGTACAACCCGCCGCTGCGGGTCGCCGAGGAGTTCGCCATGCTCGACGTGCTGAGCGGCGGTCGGCTCGTCGCCGGCATGGTGATCGGCGGCGGACCTGAATACTTCACTTATCAGATCGACCCGACGCAAGCACGCGACAAGTTCCGCGAGGCGCTCGACCTGATCCTCAAGGCGTTGACGACGCCGGGGCCGTTTCAGTGGAAGTCAAAGCACTACTACTTCCGCTATGTCAATCCCTGGCCGCGACCGTTGCAACAGCCGCACCCCCCGATCTGGATTCCCGGCGCCGGCAGCCTCGAAACCATCGAGTTCGTCGCCCAGCGCCGCTTCGCCTACATGGGCATTCCCTACTTCCACTTCGACGTGTTCCGCCGCGTCTTCGACCAGTTCCGCGCCGCCTGTCAGAAAGCGGGTTACGAGGCCAAGCCAGAGCAGATGGGCTGGGGCATACCGATCTACGTCGCCGAAACCGACAAACAGGCGCGGGAAGATTTCGAGCCGCACATGTGGTACTTCGTCCGCAACCTGATGAAAGGTCTCCTGCTGGCGCCGCCCGGCTACACGTCGGCGAAGTCGGCACTGGCGATGCTTCGCAACCGCAGTCAATTCCTCGCGGAAAAAACGACGTGGGACGAAATCGAGCGCGGCACCTACGCCATCGTTGGCAGTCCGGCGACGGTCCGGCAGAAGCTGGCCGACTGCCAGAAGCAGCTAGGTTGCGGCGTGGTGCTGACCGGCTGCCAGGTCGGCTCGATGCCGCACGAGATGGCGCGCCGAAGCATGGAACGTCTGGCCCGCGAAGTGCTGCCCCACGTCCGCTGAAGCGCCGCTGACGGCTTGGAAGGGGTTGCCGCTAAGCGTCTGTCCCAGAAGTAGGCGCCGCGAGCCGAACCGGACCGGGTGCCGCTCGGCTCGCGGCACCTACTCATGCTGCAACAGGCTCTTATCCCTGCCTCCTTTTTGGGCAGGCCGATTCGTTTCATCGTTTCATCGGGTAATGGTCCGAAACTGGGGTATCTCCCCGCGCGGCGCGAGATACGCCCAGTGACCGGCGGGGAAAAGGCTGTGTGAAATGAAACGCATTCT
>JBBQPD010000781.1:0-3655 GCA_038331535.1 Gemmatales bacterium
TTTCTCCCGCAGCTGCAAACGAACTTGTAGCGGATTGGAAAGAGAAAAGGGGACATCGTAGATTGTTTGGGCGATAATCTACGATGTCCCCTTTTCTCTTCTGCAAGCGGTCGTCGGCTCGCGGCTTTCAGACCGAACGACTGCGTTCACTTGCCGGGCCGGCTGCAAGGAACCTGATATCGCGGAAAACCATAATGCCGGCCCGGTCAAGTGCAACGCTTTGTTCGGCTTCGTCAACCGGAAACGGGACACACGCCGCGGGCTCCTTCTATTCTAGCCAGTCTAACGCTGGGTGTCGACTTTTGCTATCCGCATCTACAACGTCCGGGTCGGCGCGGAAGGATCAGTGTCTGCCGTTGACGCATGAGGAGGCCAGGCGGTCACGAAGGAGCCCCACCATGCCGTGGCGTCGGCTTCTGACCAGGGAGCCGATTCTGCATGCTTCTGAAGTTCTCTCTCCAAATCCAGCGCGCTGGCAACGCGGTCGTCTGGAGATTTCGCAAGGCAGCGATGAACCAGAGCTTGCAAGTCCGCCGGGATCTGGCCTGACGAAGGTACCAGTTCCGGGACAGGCTGCTGGCGGTGGGCGAAAAGGATATCCAGCATGGTTTTGCCGCTGTATGGGGGCCTGCCGGTAAGCAGGAAGAATGCAGTCGCCCCGAGGCTGTACAAGTCGCTCCGTGCATCCACGGCAGTGCCGTCGGCCTGCTCGGGCGACATGTAATGTGGGGTGCCCGTCATCGTGCCGGCAAGCGTCAACTTGCTTGCATCCGCGCCGCCGGCCGTCTGCTGCACGAGCCCGAAGTCGACCAGCTTCACCACATCGACCAGCGCACCCTGCCGACAAACGAGAATGTTGCTTGGCTTGATATCCCGGTGAATGAGTCCCTGCTCGTGGGCCTCCCGGAGTGCCCCACAGAGTTGCCGAAGGATGTGCATAACATGAGGCACTGAAAGGGAGCCACTGCGTGCGACAGCCTCCTCCAAGCTCAGGCCGTCGAGGTACTCCATGACGTAGTAAAAGGTGCCGTCGTCCGTGCGTCCATAATCATAGATTTCAACAACATTCGGGTTTCTGAGCTTCGCCGTAGCCTGAACCTCGCGCTCGAAGCGTGCCAGCGCCTGTGGGTCGCCGGCGCGCTCAGGGCGGATGATTTTTACCGCACAGGGTCGTTTGAGCAGCCGGTGCTCCGCCAGATAGACCTCGCCCATGCCGCCCGCGCCGAGCTTGCGTTTGAGGGTGTACGCCCCCAGCTCTCGCGCGGCGCGCGCCGCCTGGCGAGCCTCGGCCACCTCGTCCTGGAGTGTTTTCAGTCGATGCGACCCAAATATTGCCATCACAGCCCCTGTCGCCATCATTTCTGCGCTCACGACCAGGGGGAACGACATCAACCCGAAGTGGGCAGGCTTCAGCAGAATAAATCCAAGGTCGAGGAGGATCGGGCACGCCGCCGCGCCAATTACGAGGGCGAGCATCTGTTTCCAGGGGTGCGGAAAGACAAAGCCCCATGCAATGAGCGCGACTAACCAGCCGAAGCTGTTATGCAATGCAGCCGCGCAAAGCACCAGGTCATCGCCGCGCGGGTCGGCGGCATCCACGGAAAGTGAAAAGGAATCCTGCCCAACACGCATAACCACGAGGCTGCCCGCGTGAATGATGAATATCACCCCTTCGAAGCCACGCAGCCAGCGCAAGGACCAGCTGCGCCGGACCCATATCAACGCGGTGCCAACGCCCCAAATGAGAACAGCGCAGAACAACACGATCAATTGGACCGGCCCCAACACATCGCGTCGATAGATCGGATCGATCTCCGCAAACGAGAGGCCCAGAATGGTCGCCCAAACGACAAAGCCGATAGGAAACAGGGCCGCCAGCCGTTGCTGAAGCAAGATCCGAAGGTCGCTATCGTGGGTCGATTTCGCGCGCGATGCGTCGCCTTGTTGTGGAACAAGTGGCAGCAGCAAAGCGCCAGCGAGAGGCTTCCCCCCAACAGCGGGGACGTATTCCTGGGTTCCCTCGGTTCCTGAATCACGAATCGGGGGTTCGGTGGAAGGGGTCATGGTAAGCTGCCCAAGCAATCATTTTTGGGCAAAGGATTTGGGTGGTATCGGCCGAACTGGTGATTATGCCAACCGGCGCCGGCACAGTATTGCAGAGCCGGCACGATATTGCGGTGCGCCGGCACATGATCGCGGGACACTGGCACATGATCGCTGCGCCGGCACATGATCCCGAGCGCCAGCACCGATTCCCGACTCATTGGAACTCTCCCGCCTCGACGTGTCAAGCATCCGCGCCTTTTATCCTGACACGCCGTCCGTTATCTGTGCACTTGTCAACAGGACGCCCGTTCACATTCGTATGGAGAGGAACACCATGAGTCGCGTTCCAGCTCCCGATCCGTCCGCGCCGGCTCAGCCGCTCATCAAGCCGTCGCCACTGCTTGAACGGCTTCGATTGGCAGCTCAAGAGCGGGGTGATGCGCGGCCGACCGCCGACAAGCTCGTCAACTGGGCGCGTGCCTTGATCCGCTTCCACAACAAACGGCATCCGTCCGAGCTGGGTCTGGCCGAGGCGACTCACTTCCTCGATCACATCGTCAAGACCCCGCTCGACCTGCTCGACGACGTCAACGCCGACGGGGTGAGTGCCGCCGTGGACGCGACGCGGCAACCGTCGTCACGTTGACGGCTTGATGGTGTGGAGAGTACCGCGGTCGGGTGCGTTGTGGGGAGTCGAATTCCGGAAATAATTCGAGTTCTTGTTCGGGCCCGCCAGGGAGCCAAACGGTGCGGCGGGCTGGCGGACATGCTCGATACTCGCCGTAGGATCATGAATAGCAAGGACTTCGGTTCAACAGCATGTCCGCCAATGATGGCGGACCTACTCGGAGTGTGGCGGACATGGTCCCGAACAGCGTCCCGGCTTGGGCCGCCAGCGCAGTCCTTCTCTCGTTCACACGCTCCGAGTTTGGGAACGAGATCAAGCCACAAGCTGCAACTCCAATCCCTTGCTCACGCCAGAATCTCCCGGATCGCGTTACCGCCCTGGTTGATCGCTACCGGTCGCCCGCTGCGGTCGGGCACCGTCATGTCCGGGTCGATGCCGAGGCAATGGTAGATCGACGCGCACAGGTCCGCCGTGCTCACCGGCAGATCCTTGACGTAAGCGGCCTGAGCATCCGACGCGCCGTAGACGCTGCCGCCGCGGATGCCGGCTCCGGCGAACACGACCGAGTAACAGTACGTCCAGTGGTCGCGGCCGCCGTTGCCGTTGACGCGCGGCGTGCGGCCCATCTCGCTCATCAGCACCACCAGCGTTTCGTCCAGCAGGCCGCGCGACTCCAGGTCCTCCATCAACGCCGTGTAGGTCTGGTCGAGGTTCGGCAGCTTGTTGTCGCGCAGGATCGGGAAGTTCTTCGTGTGCGTATCCCAGGCATCGTAGTCGATCTTGATGCGGTCCCAGAACAGGTCCCACGTCACGTTGACGAAGCGCACGCCCGACTCGACTAGACGGCGGGCGATGACCGTGCTGTTGCCGAAGAGCGTGTTGCCGTAGCGGTCGAGCAGGCGCGGGTCTTCGTGCTTCAGGTCGAACGCCTGGCGGACCTTCGAGGAGGTCAGTAGATCGAACGCCCGCCGCTGCGTGCGG
>JBBQPD010000782.1:0-3654 GCA_038331535.1 Gemmatales bacterium
CGCGGTGCGCTCCGGCCCCTCGCTCGGCATTGGGGTGTTGACCCTTTTTAACGAGCCGCTCACTATTTACGGTTTATAACCGCCCTATTACTTCGTGCGCGGCTCCTCGAACGGCAATACGACCGGACGTCCCTTTCAGTAGCATGATCGGCCCGCGGACGATACCATCAACTGAAACGACCAACGCGCCTCCCTCGGGGGCGCGTTCCGCGTTCAAGGGGAACGAATGATGACCAATCGCGGCCGTTGGCCCGCTCTTTGTTGCACGCTAGCAATCATCTTCGCTGCCCCGGCCGTACGCGGCGCGGACCCGAAGCCGATGGACGCGGGCGCCGAGTTCTTCGAGAAGAAAATCCGCCCCGTCCTCGTCGAACACTGCTTTTCGTGCCATTCCGCGAAAGCGGAGAAGCTGAAAGGGAACCTGCTGCTCGATAGCCGGGCCGGTCTTCTCAAGGGCGGCGCGCTGGGCCCGGCCGTCGTCCCCGGTCAGCCGGAGAAGAGCCGGCTGATTCGCGCGATCCGCTACAAGGACGTCGCGTTGCAAATGCCGAAACGCGGCAAATTGCCGGACGCCGTCATCGCCGACCTGACGACCTGGGTCGAACAGGGTGCGCCCTGGCCCGGCGACACGGCGACGACGACGGTGAAGAAGTCGTTCGATCTGGAAGAACGCAAGCGTGACCACTGGGCATGGCGACCGGTGCGTGCCGGCGCACCGCCCGCGGTGAAAGACGGCCGCTGGCCGCTTGGTCCCATCGATCGTTTCCTGTTGGCAAAGCTCGAAGAGAAGGGATTGACCCCTGCCGCCGACGCTGATCCGCGAACGCTGCTGCGCCGCCTGCACTTCGACCTGATCGGTCTGCCGCCGACGCCGGAGGAGATTGCGGCGTTCGTGATAGCGGAGGCCGCTAATCCGCAAGCGGCGGTGGAAGCGGTCGTCGATGAATTGTTAGCCCGTCCGCAGTACGGCGAGCGCTGGGGTAGACACTGGCTTGATCTCGTGCGCTACGGCGAGTCGCGCGGGCACGAGTTCGACGCGACGGCTCCCAACGCCTACCAGTACCGCGATTACGTGATCCGCGCCCTCAACGCCGACGTGCCCTACAACCAGTTTGTCACCGAACACCTGGCCGGCGACCTGCTCGCGAAACCGCGGCTGGATCCGAAGGCCGGCTTCAACGAATCGATCCTCGGCACCGGCTTCTGGTTCCTCGGCGAAGAGGTGCATTCGCCCGTCGATATTCGCCAGGACCAGGCCGACCGCTACGACAATCGCATCGATGTGCTGAGCAAGACGTTCCTCGGCCTGACCGTCGCCTGCGCCCGCTGCCACGATCACAAGTTCGATGCCATCTCGACGAAAGATTACTACGCGCTCTCCGGCTTTCTTCAGAGCAGCAGTTATCGCCTCGTGCGCTTCGATTCGCTGGAGCAGAACAAGCATGTCGCCGCCGATCTGGTCGCTCTGCGCGAACGCGCCCGGCCCATCGTGCAGAAGGCGCTTGCCGAGTCGCTGAGACCGACGGTTACGCGGTTGAAAGAGTATCTCGAAGCGGCGCGCGAGGCGTCCCACGGCAAGCTGGAAGAAGTCGCCGCGAAACGCAAGCTCGACGCGGCGATTCTTGGGCGCTGGGTCGCGGCGTTGCAGCTAGCGGAGAAAGACTCCTCCGACCCGTTCCATCTGTGGGCGCAGACGACCGCCGATCCGAAGGCGAGCGAACCCAATCGTGTCGTGGACCTCGTGCGCTCCTATCTCGCCGCCGGCCAGACGCGCGATTCGTACGCTACTGTAGCGCTGGACGGCGCCAAGATCGTCATCGACTATGTCCGCTCGAAACCGGACGAATGGCTGCCGGATGACGCGAGTTTCGGCCCGGCGCCGGTGCGGCCCGGCGACGTGCGCCTCAATGAGGACGGTTCGGCGCGGCTCACCGAAACCGCCGCGGCCGAGTTCGATTCCATCTGGAGCAGCCAGAAGCTCGCCGCCGGCGCGGAGCTGAACGTCGGCCGGCTGTCCAGTCCGCTACGGCCCGGCCGGACGATACGAACGCCGACGTTCACTTTGGAGAGTGGAAAAGTCTTCTATCTCGTGCGCGGCAGCGGCCAGGTCTATTTCGCGGTTGCCGGGCATGTTCTTATCGAGGGGCCGCTGCACGGCCGGCTCGTCACGTCGATCAAGGCCGGCAACGGCTTTCAGTGGATCGGCTATGATCTGACGCCGTACAAGGGCCAGCGACTCCACCTCGAATTCACGGCTGAGAGCGGGGATTTCGCGGTCAGCCGGGTCATTCAGGGCGACCACGCGCCGCAACCGGGCGCATCGGACCACATCCTGCACAGGGTGCTGACAGGCGTTGATTCTCTCGACGCGTTGGCGGCGGCGTATCAACGACTGCTGCTCGACGTGATCGAAGCACTGGCAACGGACAAGGTGTTCGGCTCGGACGATCCTGGAGAACGCGCCCGCTTGACGAACTTTCTGTTGGCACGGCCAGGACTGTTCACAAGCGACGGCAAGGTACCGAAGGCGTTGTCGGACGCCATCGCCCCGTTCGTCGCCGAGAAAGCGCGGATCGCAGCGCGGATTCGTCAGGAGTCGCGGCTAGCGCTGGCGATTCAGGAGGGCAGTGCGGTCGATGAGAACGTCTTCATCCGCGGCTCGCATAAGACGCCGGGCGAGGTGGTGCCGCGCCGCTTTCTCGAAGCGCTCGCCGGGCCGGAGCGCCTGCCCGTAACGAGCGGCAGCGGCCGGCTGGAGTTGGCCCGGCAACTGACCGATCCGGCGACAAACCCGTTGGTGACGCGCGTGATCGTAAATCGATTGTGGCACCACCTGTTCGGCCGCGGCCTCGTGGCGTCGGTCGATAACTTCGGCGTGCTCGGCGAGGCGCCGACGCACCCCGAACTGCTCGACCATCTTGCCGGTCAGTTCGTCAAGGATGGCTGGTCGCTGAAGAAGACGATCCGCACGCTGGTGCTGAGCCGGGCCTACCGCATGTCCTCGCACGCCGACGACAAGGCGGACACTGCGGATCCGAATAATCTGTGGTTGCATCGAGCGCGGGTGCGGCGGCTGGAAGGCGAGGCGATCCGCGATTCCCTACTGGCGGTGAGCGGCCGGCTGGACCGGACAATGTTTGGCCCGTCGGTGCCGGTTTACCTGACAGCGTTTCAGGACGGACGCGGTCGCCCGGCGAGCGGCCCGCTCGACGGCGCCGGTCGCCGCAGCATTTACCTATCGGTGCGCCGCAATTTCCTGTCGCCGCTGCTGCTGGCCTTCGATACGCCGATCCCGTTCTCGACTGTCGGCCGTCGCAGCGTGTCGAACGTACCAGCCCAGGCGTTGATTCTGCTGAACGACCCGTTCGTGCATCAGCAGGCCGAAGTGTGGGCGCGGCGCGTGCTCGCCACGCCTGGCACGGCGAAGGAACGCATCACCGGCATGTACTTGAGCGCCTTCGGCCGGCCGCCGAGTGCGGCGGAGTTGAGCGCCTGCCTGGCGTTTCTGGAGCGAGAGGCGGGAGCGGCGAAGACGGATGAGATCCGCGTCTGGTCGGACATGGCTCATACGCTGGCGAATGTGAAAGAGTTTATTTATGTGCAGTGAGAGCCGAGCCTGATTCCGTAGAGACTGACGAGCCGCGACCGTCAGGG
>JBBQPD010000783.1:0-3637 GCA_038331535.1 Gemmatales bacterium
GACGTGCCGATGGAGTTGAACCCGCGCGACGGCCGGCATCAACCGTTCATCGGCTGCGTCGTCGATTACCTGGGACGCGACCGCGCCAAGACAGGCGCGGTGCCCGATAACGTTGCGCTACCCTTCCCGTTCAGCAGCCGCCGCACCGGCGAGGTGCAGCGCGCCGGCCCCTACGCGGCCTATCTCGGTTCGGCGTTCAACCCGCTCTGGACGGAGTTTCGCGGCGAGGCCAACCGACGCATCGTCAAGACGCTGGCTGGGCAAACGCTGGACGTGGCCGAGCCGTATGTCGGCATCAGCGCTGCCGGTCGCTTCGAGCTGGCCGACGCCGCCGATCCCGCCGCCGACCTGACGCTCGATCGTCTCGATACGCGCCGCTCGCTGATGGACCAGTTCGACCGGGCGCGGCGCGACCTGCGCGAGGGCGACGCCGGTCGGGCTCTCGACCGCCATCGGCAACGAGCCTTCGATCTGATCCGTTCGCCGAAGATGCGCACCGCCCTCGACCTGAGCCGGGAGCCGTTGCCGCTGCGCGAGTCGTATGGGCTGACAGTCTTCGGCCAGGCCGCCCTCGCCGCCCGCCGTCTTGTGGAGGCCGGCTCGCGCTTCGTGACCGTCACCTGGGACGAATACGGCCTCGCCGGCTCCGCCTGGGACACGCACTGGGAACACTACCCGCGCATGAAGAACGAGCTGATGCCCGGTTTCGACCGCGGTTTCTCCGGCCTGATCGCCGACCTCGACCAGCGCGGTCTGCTCGACGAAACACTGGTGCTGGTGCTGAGCGAGCACGGCCGCACGCCGAAGCTGCAAAGCGTCAACGGCGGCGGCCGCGATCACTGGTCGCAAGCGTACAGCGCCGTCATGGCAGGAGCCGGCATCGCTCGCGGCCGCGTCGTCGGCCGCACGGACAAGATCGGCGGCACGGTCGCCGAGCGCCCGATCTCGCCGAAGGACGTGCTGGCGACGGTCTATCACCTCCTCGGCATCGACCCGGAAACGCTGCTGTACGACCGCACAAACCGCCCGGTGCCGCTGGTGCAGAATGCGTCCGTGATCGCCGAGGCGCTGGCGTGATGAATTCTTGCCGGTAGCCCATCCACCATTTCGCGGTTGTCTGGCGCTCTTAACTCAAAGCTTGTTGCAAAATGAAGGGATCGGGCGAGCCGGAGCGTGAGCGACCGGAGCGTAATGGCGCGTCAGGCGCTCCAGGAAACCCGGTGTAGGATAAACGCAGCCGTTGTAAATCGCTCGGAGTGGAGGACGCCATGAACCAACTCGTAAAACTGCACGACGTGCTGACACTGGAGGAAACCGCGAAGTTTCTGCGCGTGCCGAAGAAGAAGGTGCAAGCGCTGGCTGAGAAGGGCATGATCCCGGCGCAACGGGTCGAGGAATCGTGGCGGTTTTTCAAGCCGGCGCTCGAAGATTGGCTACGCGGCGGCAAGCTCGTGGATCGGCGCGCGGCGCAGCTGGCGCAGGCGGGAAGGCTCGCGGACGATGAGACGCTGCTGCCGATGCTGGCCGAGATTTACAAAGCTCGCGGACGTCCCGAGGTCGAGGAAGGGGACTGACGACGAATGCACCTTCTCGACACAGACATGTTGACCCATTTTCAGCGCGGACATCCCCGCGTCATTGAGGCCCGACGAGCTTTATCCGATCCGCAAGTCGGCATCACGGTTATCACCTGGATCGAGGTCACCCGTGGACGATGCGACGCGCTCCTGAAGGCCGCTAACGCAACGGAGTTGACACGCGCGCAAACCAGATTGTCCACTGACCTGGAAATGCTTGAGGCGTGGGATGTCGCTCCCGTCAACCAGCGTGCTGCTGCAATCTTTGCTGATCTCCGAACGACGAAGGGTCTGAAGAAGATCGGCCGGGGCGACCTCTTGATCGCCAGCATCGCCCTTGCACACGATGCCGTTCTTGTTACTCGCAACCTCAAACATTTCCGCCAGGTGCCGCGCCTCAAACTGGCCAACTGGGTCGATTGAGCGCCCTGGCCGAGCCGTGTAGGATAGACGCAGCAGATGAGACTCGCTCTGACGGAGGATACCATGAACCAACTCGTGAAACTGAACGACGTGCTGACACTGGAAGAGACCGCGAAGTTTCTGCGCGTACCGAAAAAGAAGGTGCAGGCGCTAGCCGAGAAGGGCATGATCCCAGCTCGGCAGATTGAAAAAGACTGGAGGTTCTCCAAGCGAGCGGTCGAGGAATGGCTGAGCGGTCCTTACAAGGAGGACGGCAAAACGGCGATGCTGCGGATGGCTGGAGCGTTTGCTGACGACGAGACACTGGCGCCGATGCGGAAGGAGATTTATAGGCAGAGAGGGCGGCCGGAGACCGAAGAAGAATCGCAGGACTGATACATCGCTCGATCCTGTCGTATTGCACGGATAAGAAAGGCCGACGAAGATGGCCGATTTGCATGTCGAACGACTTCGCACTTTTGTGAACGATCGCGTTCGTCGTAATGGCTGCGACCATAGCTTCCGCTTCACAGAAGAATGGGCGGCTGGGGAATCCATCGATTTTCACGATTTGTTGGATGCTCTGGAAGCGAACGCCGGCTTCTGCGACTGTGAAGTGGTTCTCAATCTGCCAGACGAAATAGATCTCTACACTTGGGCACGAACGACCGCGGTCGTCGAGGCTAATCCTTGGTTGATCCCGACTGGCTTCGAATGCACTGAGTCGGCGAGGTTCAGCAAAGTGATCGTCTGTCAGGCAGGAATTGCGCGCAACACATATTCAACAGACGGCGAGCTTCTGATTCCTGCTCCGAAAGGCGCGAAACCACGGCGAAGGGTTCGTAAATCCGTAAATTTTTTCCTGGGTTGCAGTTCGGGCATGCCAAGCGAATACGGTGTCGTTCGAAACTGCGCTGAAGTCTCTGTCCTGGACTTCGCCCGGCAAGTGGCAAGCTCGGGGATCGAAGAATTGGTCCGATTCACATCCCGAGAAGCGGCGTTCGTGCTGTCGAAAATTGCCTCTCTGAAACCTTCGTTACCCGTAGGGACGTATTTCACAGAAAGATTCGGGATAGCCTCAAAACGGGAAGAACTAACGGTGCATCGCGTTTTTTTCAGGGGTTAGCGCATATTTCGATTTCGTGTCGATTGGCCGCGATCCACCTTTTCTCTACCCTGAAAAGTGACGCCCCGAGGCCGAGCCGATTCATGACGCAACGTTCCCGCGCCCGCGAAGTCGCCCTGCAACTGCTCTTTCAGCGCGACGCCAACCCGAAGGTGCCGCGCCCCGCCATCGAGGAATTCGCGCGCGAACGGCTCCTGCACAATGCCGGCCTCGTCGCCTTCTGCCTCTCCCTTTATGACGGTGTCGTGACGAATGCCGCCGACATTGACGGCAAGTTAATCGCCGCCGCCGAGAACTGGCGTTTGCCGCGCATGGCCGCGGTCGATCGCAACGTGCTGCGGCTCGGCGCCTTCGAGCTGTTCTTCGCGCCCGAGACGCCGCCCAAGGTCGCCCTCGACGAGGCCATTGAGTTGGTCCGCCGTTATGGTTCGCAGGACTCGCCGGCGTTCGTCAACGGCGTTCTGGATCGTTTGCTCAAGTCGCGCGAACCCGCCGACGCTCCAACTGCGTGACGCATGCCGGCGCGACAACC
>JBBQPD010000784.1:0-3636 GCA_038331535.1 Gemmatales bacterium
CCGGCGAGCCGAGCCGGACCGGTGTGGCTCCAGGTGCGCCGGCTGGCGGCACCTACTGCTGGAACACACAAACCGCGCCGTATTGTTCGTCGCTTGTTTCCGCCGGTCAAGGGGCGCTGTGGGGAAGCTCTAGGGGAGCTATTGCGCTACACGAATACCTGCCAGCCGCCGGCGCCGGCCACTCGGTGCGGTCCGACATGCAATCGCCCGCCCCACTCCAGCCACGGCGCCAGTCCTCCCGGTACTGGCCCGTAGGCCGCCTCCCCAATCACGCCGTTCAGCATCGCCCCTTGTTGCGACCGGTTCGACCACTTGCGTTGGCGGAAAGGAATAAACTGCGCCGACAACGTCGGCACCGCGGCGGCGGCTTCCTTCAGCCGTCGAAAAGCCTCATCCGGAATCGGTTCGCCGTAGTAGGCGCACAACCGGCCGACCGTGCGCAAACTGGCGCGGAGCAGGTCGGCGAAAGTCGGGACGGCGACGAGGCTGCGTCCACCGCCGCCGGACTGCCGCAAGAACAGCGGTGACGTCAGCACGACGCCGAGTCGTGGGATCAGCCCAGTGGGAACGTCCGGCGTGACCGGCAGCTCGGCGGTGAGCCAGCGGGCGGCCGCCTCCGGCGCGGGCGGAAACCGGACCTCGAAGGTGGCGCGGTCGGGATCGAACCCACCGAGCGGATCGCGGCCGGCCGCGGCGACGGCGGTCCAAAAGGCATCGGCATGGCGAGCGGCCGCCGTCCCGGCGAAGGAAACGCGCACGCGAATCTCTGTCCCCGGCACACCGACTTTGGGGGCAGGAAAGGCGGGAGCGATGACCAGCGCGCGCACCGCGTCGTTCTGCCCTGAGACGACGGCGGCGCCAGGCGGCGGGTCCGGCTCAACCGTCTGCCCGTAGGGACACACGGCCTGATGTGGGCAACCCTTGCAATAGCGCCAGGTCGAATCCTGTTCCGCCGCGGTGAAGAGGCAGACGGCCCGGCGAAACGAGCGCGCCGCCAGCCCGCGTAGCGCCGGCCCAAGCCACGGCACCAACCGGCCAGGCGCCGTCAGCCGCAGAACGCGCTCCGTTTCCAGGACGAGCAACATGATCGGCTCCGGAGGACAGGTGTTGCCTCTGAGTATAACGGCTGGCGGGCCGTGTGTGGGAAGATGGCGTGCGATTTCGATTTGAAGAAAAACAAAGGGAATTCGTTTGCGGTCGGAATCGTTGGGGCGTATCCTCCTACTTTCTTGCGACGCTCGAATTAAATATTGGCGGATCGGAGACGAATAACTCTCAGAGGTCTACTGTGCCCCCGTGGCGAATGCGAGCGCTACGCCCCCTCTGAAAGAAAGGGATCCTTCGATGATGCAGTTTATCCATGACCTTGGGATGTCGATGAACAGCGCGTGGGGTGGTGGTTTCCTACTGCTCTCCACCGTGAGCTCGCTCATCACCCTGGTCGCCACAATCTTCACGCTGTACCAGGCGAGCAAGATTCGACAGCGGCAGAAGATGATGGCGAGTCTGATCGCTCTCAAGATCGTCAGCCCGGATCAGCCCGAGCTGGTGTTACCCTATCCCGTGCTGCGAAGCCAACTCAGCCGTGCCGAGTTGCAGGGCATCCTCGCCCTCTACGTCATCAACACGCTGAATCCCAAGGAACGTTACGATGCGTCGTTCCTGACCCCCTTCCTGGAATCCGGGCAGTTCAACGAAGTGCTGGAAGGAAAGAGCGACGAACTCAAAATTCCATGCTCGCTGGCGGATTATCATCTCGTCAAGGAGCAGTTGGCCAGACGTCTCGCCGCCGCGTCGCCGGTCAGGAAGGATAGTGCTGCCGTGACCAGCGCGCCCCACGTCACGACCTCGGCCGATGGTTCCGTCCAGCGCTCGAGTTAGGATTCCTCCTGAGGTGTCGCCTCGGAGAGCGGGATTGGCGTGGCTCTGTGCTCTTCGAGGCTGATTGAGAATTTTTTCTTGTCGCATTTGACTACTGCGATAGAGCTGTATACAATCCCGCTAGACTTTTATTCGCCTACTTCTGGAGGGTATCATGATCAAGCCGTTGTAAGCCTACACAAGGCACCTGACTACCGACTGACCGAAGCGTACGACGAATCTCAGTTTTCTACACTAGGGGGTAACATCCGTGTACTCATCTTAATTTTCGAACTGCGTGACGACGCTTGAGCCGCTCAACGATGTCGTCTGCCACCCGACCACAACCCCAAATCCACCCGCTAGCAGGCTCCGCTGCCTCTACCGGCTGTTAAAGACCGGTGTGAGCGCTCTCGGCTGGGTTCTCTGGCTCGTGAACATCCTGCGCCAGTTCCACCGCGAGATGCTTTGAAAACCATGCACTCCCCGCCAGGCGGTGCGCTATCGCATGGCGGGGAGTCGTTTGATGTCGGAATCAGGGCATTATGACGTAAGGCATTAAGGACGGTAACGTTACGGCCACTAAGCGGCCATTAAAACGTGCGTTCGTCCTACGCCTTCGGACAGTCGGTACTTTCTTTCATCGAACCGATGAACGGCAGCGACCGACAGTCCGAATTGTCGCTCGCTTCTCCCATTAGGAAGGCTTCTCTGCGGCGCTCAAAATGGCGGACCAATCACGAGGAGAATCGCCGATGCCGAAAAACATTCCGCTCTGTCCGCCAAAACCGCAATCGGTGCCTCAGACAGCGCCCGTGTCGATTGAGGTCATCACGCCGTTGGTCGGTGGCGGGGCCAATCCTGGCGAGATCGATCCGTCTTTTCCGGTGCGACCGACCGCGATTCGCGGACACCTGCGGCACTGGTGGCGGCTAGCCGTCGGCCGTTCGCTGGGTGGCGGCATGTGGCAGCGGGAAGAGGAAATCTTCGGCAGTACCGAGTTCCCAAGTCCCCTGGTCGTTCGCGTGACCGGCAGTTCTCGCGTCGAGCAGTTTGACCCGACCGACGGCCAATTGGTGGATCGATTCGGCCCCATCGCCTACGCCTTGTTCGCGTCCATTGAGAACGGCCACCGGGTTGCAAAGGAGGGCGTCCGGTTTGATCTGGTACTTCGTAACGCAACACCGGACGAACTCACTCGTCGGCGTAGAGCTCAGAATGATCGCCGTGAGCGGGCGAAAAGGGAGCCGTTGCCGACGACCATCGCCCCGATTGGCCCCGACATCGAGACGGCTCTCCACACTTGGCTGTTCTTCGGCGGTCTTGGGGGCCGGACCCGTCGCGGCTGCGGCGCCATCCACTCCAAGTCGATCAAGGACGGGATGCCGTCCATTCCGGGCAAAGTGATCGTCGGCACGCCGCAGCCGACGGCGGTGGCGGCCTGGAGGGAAGCGTTGCTGGCGTACCGCAATTTCCGCCAGACCCCTCGGGGCAAGATGCATCCGAAGACGATCGGGACGCGCACCGGCCCCAAAACGATCCAGGTGCCCGGACGGAGCCACTGGCCCGAGGCGGATTCCATTCGGCACGTCACCGGATGTTCCCTGAAGCCGCCGCCCGGAACGGCCCCAAGCGGCTTGCCCGCGGATGTGGATCCCCATGACCACTCGACGCCCGTCGTTCCGGCCGGCCTGTTGCCGGCTTTCCCCAAGGCGGCACTTGGGCTGCCGATCAACTTCCATTTCGCAGACGGCCCAGGCAAGAACCGGCCAGCGG
>JBBQPD010000785.1:0-3634 GCA_038331535.1 Gemmatales bacterium
TAATGACGGCCCGACACGGCGGCGAGGTCTATGCGGTCGCCCTTTCGCCGAACGGCCGGCTGGCGCTTTCTGGCGGAAACGACAAGACGGTGCGGCTCTGGGAAGTCGAATCGGGGCGCGAGCAGCAGCGGTTTACGGGACATGAAAACGCCGTGATTCGCGTCGCGTTCACGCCGGACTCGCGTCGCGTCCTCTCCGGCAGCAGTCGCTACCAGACGGCCGATCGCGTCGTCCGCGTATGGGACGCGGCCACTGGAAAAGAGGCCGGACGCGGCATCGACACGACGGAGGGCGTGGAGGCGGTTGCCTTTTCTCCCGATGGCACGACGGCCCTGCTCAGCCATCCGGCGAGTGGGGTACGCATGTGGCGCGTCGAGAAGGAAAAATGAAAGTCGTTCGACGCGCTTGCTTGCCGCTTGCGGCTTAGCGGGGCAGGACCGCTAAGCCGCAAGCGGCAACCCAGTCGGCGCGCCGGTCCGGTCCAGCTTCGATTCTGCGTTGAATCGGGTAACACGTGCAATCGCGAAGTTGCACCGCTATTTCTCTGGGGAAGAATCTCTCTCTCAACAGGAGCGCATCGTATGAAGAAGAAGTTGGCCATCCTGGCCGCCAGCCTGACATTGACCCTCGGCGGTCTGGTCATGGTTTTGTCCGCACGTCCCGTCCTCAAAGATGGCGAAAAGGAAGAGGCGCCGCCCAAGGCGGCGAATAGCAAGATCGTCGCCGTCACCGTCTACCCGAACAGCGCCCTCGTGACGCGCGACGTGGACGTGCCTGCCGGCGCCGGCGTCGTCGAGCTTATCGTCACGCCGTTGCCGCAACACACCATCAACAGCTCGCTGTACTCCGAAAGCTCCGACGGCATTCGCGTCCTGAGCACGCGCTTCCGCATGCGGCCGGTCCGCGAGGACACGCGCGAGGAAGTCCGCACGATCGAAGAAAAGATCAAAACGCTGCAGCGCAAGGGCCAGGCCCTCCAGGCGGACGTGGAAGCGCAGAAGCAGAACATGGCGCTGCTCGTCAAGCTGGAAGGCTACACTGCCGCCAGCACGACGCACGCCACCGGCCAGGGCAAGCTCGACAGCAAGGAGACGATCGAGCTGGCCAAGTACCTCATCGAAGGCCGGAGCACGCGCACGGCCGAGATGACCAAGCTGCAAGTGGACATCCAGAACAACACCGAGCAGCTGGAGTTCGAGACCCGGAAACTGCGCGAAATGACGGCCGGCACCAGCAAGACCGAGCGCGACGCGGTCATCGTCGTGGACAAGACCAACAACGCGGCGGGCAAGGTGCGCCTGAATTACCTCGTGGACTCAGCCTCCTGGCACCCAGCCTACAAACTGCGTTCCGGCAAGGACATCAAGGATCCGGCCCAGCTCGAATACCTGGCTGCCGTAACGCAGCAGACCGGCGAGGACTGGAGTACCGTCGATTTCACCCTGTCCACCGCGCAGCCGATGCTCAACGCCGCCCCGCCGGATCTGAAGGTGCTGGCCGTCAACGTCGTCTCGAAGGGCACCGACCTCACCGCCCTGGCGCCGATGCCGGTACCGCCGCCGCCCGGCCAAAAGAGCGGCCTCGCGCCAAACCAGGGCGGCGGACAATTGGGACAGTTCGGCCAGGCGGGCGGGCAGTTCGCCAATCCCTATGGCCGAGCCAATTCCAAGGAGCTGAACGAGGCCGTCCAGCAGCTGAAAAAACAGGCCCAGGATGAGAATAACGGCCGCAACACGATGGCGGCGAACGACATCTTCAACTACGCCGGCAACCTGGAGCAGGCCCGCGACCTGACCCTGGACGCCCACGAGGTCGTCAAGGCGCTGACCCGGACGACGCGCGCCCCGAAGAATGAAGGGCCGAGCGTTACCTTCCACCTCTCCTCGAAGCTCACCGTCCCGTCGCGCAACGACGAGCAGGTGATCGAGGTGGCCCGCGTCGAGCTGGCGCCGGAGTACTTCTACAAGGCGGTGCCGGTGCTGACGCCGCACGTCTACAAGCAGGCCAACATGACCAACAAGAGCAAGTTCGTCATCCTGCCGGGCGAGGCGACGATGTACAACGATAAGGACTTCGTCGGCCGCATGAGCATGCCGCTGGTGGCCATCGGCGAAACCTTCACGGTCGGCTTCGGCGCCGAGCCGCAGATTCAGATACAGCGCCAGCTGACCGACAAAAAGCGGACGATGCAGGGCGGCAACCAGATCCTGAATTACGAGTACCGCATCCTGGTCAACAGCTTCAAGCCGGAGCGCGTGAAACTGCAAGTCTGGGATCGTCTGCCGCAGGCCGAGAACGAGACGTTGAACGTGTCGATCGGCAAGACCACGCCGGAACTGTCGAAGGACGCCATGTATCAGCGCGAAGAGAAGTCGCAGAACCTGCTGCGCTGGGACGTGGAGCTTGACCCCGACATGAACGGCGAAAAGGCCGTGCTGATCGGCTACGACTTCAAGCTGGAGCTGGCGAAGGACATGGTCTTCGGTACGTTCCAGAGCAGGTAAAACTGTTTTTGCCGCTTGCGGCTTAGCGGGTCGCCACCGCAAAGCCGCAAGCGGCGCTTCATTGGTGATTCGCCCCAACGACAACCACGTCGCAGTGGTCGTACAGGTCATAGCGCCGCCCTAACAAGCGCACCGAGTCTCCCGCTTGAGCCGACATCTTTTCCCACTCCGCGGCCGGCACGAACAGGTAGGACGTGTGCGGCCCCTTCAGGAACGACAACGCCTCCTCTTCCGAGTCCAGACACTTTACTTCCCGCCGGCAGTAGAAGACAAGACTCGGCTGAAAATAATGAAATGCCGCGAGGCGCACTTCATGCTCGGTCTGATCCGAAGGTAGCGAAGCAGCCAGCGAGCGCGGCGCCTTGTACGCCTCGACCGCTAACCCGCCCCACGCGGCCAATCCTGCCGTGAACGCCACCGCCGACAGTGCCAGCGCGACCACGAAGCCGTCGCGCCGCTGCCGCCACGCATACCACCCGGCGGCCGCCGCGCCGAGCAAGGGCGGCAGGGCGAGGAAGCCGAAACGCTCGATGCCGGGATAGCCCTTTTTGGAAAGACCTGGTACGATGCCACCCGCGACCAACAGGCCGATTCCAACGCCAACACCGATGAGCGCGAGACTGGCGACGCCAGACGCCAACAGCCAGGACGGCAGCTCGACAAGGCCGCGCCGCCAGCGGTCGAGGAAGCCGGCCAGCAACACCGCCGCCGCCGGGTAGAGCGGCAGGACATAGTTCGGCAGCTTCGTCTGGGCCAGCGAGAAGGCGAGCAGATAGACGCCGAACCAGCAGGCCAGGAAGCGCAGGCCGGTGCGTGTCTTGTCGTCGCGGCCGGGATCGCGGCGCAGGAAATGCCAGCCTGTCGCGCCGGCGAAGATCGACCACGGCGCCAGGCCGACCAGCAGGACCAGCGGATAGTAGAAGATCGAACCGCCGTGGTTCTCCATCGAGCCGCGGAAACGGTCCACATGATGCGTGCTCCAGAAGCGGAAGAGCCATTGCCCTTTCGTCTCAAGGGCGACCCAGACGTACCAGGGTGCGGCGACTATGAGGAACAGCAACGCCCCCCAGATCAGCCGGCGATCGAGCAGCCGGCCCAGGTCGCGCTGCCAGAGCAGAAATAGAAACAGG
>JBBQPD010000786.1:0-3632 GCA_038331535.1 Gemmatales bacterium
GGCTCGGCAGCGACACGCTCACGCCGAGCGGGTTGAAGACCTCGTGCATCCGTTCAACCAATTCCTCGAAGTACGGATAGTCGCTGGTGCTCAGGCTGAGCAAGCTGATCTCGTCGTAGCCCGTGTTGCGGTAACTCTCCAGCGCCGAGCGCACAATGGTGTCAACGGAGCGGACGCGCAGCGGGCGCTTGATGACGGTCGATTGACAGAAGCGGCACTGCCAGGGACAGCCGCGCATGATCTCGATGGCAATGCGGTCGTGCGGCGTCTGCACGAAGGAGACGATCGGCCGTTTCGGCAGCGCAATGGCGTCGAAGTCCTGCGTGATCGTGCAGGCCAGCACTTCTTTCGGCACGTCGGCGCGCGTGCGGTTCATGGCGGCGATGGTGCCGTCGGCGTGATACTCCGGCTCGTAGAACATCGGCGCGTAGGCCCACGTCGTATGGCCGACGATGTCCGCGATCATGTCGGCGCGCGACAGGGTGCCGCGTTCTTTCAGCGTCATCCAGCGGTCCATCACCCAGGGCAGGCTCTCCTCGCCGTCGCCGATGATGAAGACGTCGATAAAGGGAGCGAGCAACTCCGGGTTCTGCGCACCGGGGCCGCCGGCGATGACGAGCGGATGATCGAGCGTGCGGTCCTTGCTGTGCAGCGGAATGCCGCCGAGGTCGAGCATCGTCAGGATGTTCGTGTAGCAGACTTCGTACTGGAGACTGAAGCCGATCAGGTCGAAGTCCTTCAGCGGCGTGAAGGTTTCGAGGCTGTAGAGCGGCAGGTTGTGCTTGCGCAGCTCGGCCTCGAAGTCGGGCCAGGGGGTGAACGCCCGCTCGCAGGCCCACTGCGGGTCGTCGTTCATGATCGTGTACAGCACTTGCAGGCCGTGATGGCTGGTGCCGATGGTGTAGGTGTCGGGAAAGGCGAAGACGAGTTTGCCGCGCACCGCGCCGTGGTCCTTGACGACGCTGTTCAGCTCGCCGCCCGCATACTGAGCCGGCGTCTGCACGCGCGGCAACAGGCGAAAGACGGCTTCCTTGAGCGGATTCGACGCACGGCTGGTCTGGAACATCGCGATACTCCTTGCCGGGACGAGAGACAGTGAATTATCACGGTTCGGGCGGAGTATCGCAAGGGGCGGCGGCTTGCCGGGTCGCAGAACGGATGACTTGCTATTTCGCGGAAAAATTCGTTGTGTCTGGAACCGGCGTCCTGCGGCTGTTATGATGCCGGAAAGGAGTCACCTATGATCGAACTGACCCATCAGCAGGCCGAGGCCGTCGCCCGCGCGGAGCAACCGCCACTGGTGGTCGATCCACGAACGCAAGAAGAATTCATCCTGGTACGCCGGGACCGTTTCGAGGCGATGCAGAGGTGGATGTCCTCCCTGAAGCGGCGCTGGGACAATCCGGCCGACGACGATCTCATTCGGAAAGACGTATGAATCGTGGTGAGGTCGTCGAAGTGGACGGCCTTTCGGCGACAGGACGGGGAGCAAAACCCGCCCGGCAGTCGTGGTGCAGGCCGACTTCCTCAACGGAATGATCGACGACACGGTACTCGTGCATATCACCAGCATCCGGCACGGCATCCCCGGTACGGAAGTGCGGCTTGACCCAGCGGTCGAAACCGCTTCGGGGCTGAGCAAAATGTGTTACGCCTCTTGCGTGAACGTGCTGACGCTAGACCAGGGGCTGGTTCTGCGGACGATCGGGTATCTGTCCGATGCGGTCCTACGGCAGATCGAGGCGTGTCTCAAGACGGTGTTGGAGATTTAATGAGCTAGAATTGAAAAGGTGATATTCATGATTGCGGATAACGGGAATGTCCCTTTTCTTGTCACGCGGGATTACGTTGCCGATGGTTACTGGACCCCACATTTTTGTGAACTTCACTCGCAGATCGGCGAAGTCGTCCGGGTCCAGGTCGGCAACAACTCGCGCTTTGCCGAACTGGTTGATAACCAGATCGGTCGCATTCTTGTAGTCCGGCCACATGCGAGCGGACAGTTCGCCAGAGTTTACTTGGTTCCGTTTGTGATTCAGGAATGCATTGGCGAGGTTCTTTAGCGTCATTGCATCTTGATTGGGTCGCGGCTTTCTGCCAGCGTGGAGCGCGTCCTTCTCAGTCGGGTATTTCTGAAGGGCTGCGTCGGGGTCTGACCAGGGGCCGAAGTAGTGCAGTTTGCCGCGAATCTTTTTGGCCCAGACACCGGCTGCATGCGCGAAGAGTGGGAAGTCGGGATGGGGCTTGTTCGGCTTCGTGGGCGCGGTAGGATGAACCTCGGACATGGTGACTGCTCCTTGAGCTTGGTCTCACGGAGTTCACGGCCGACCGTTGCAGCGGTCGGCTACTTTTTTCTGTGTTTCGGGTGTCGTGCGAGGTAAATGAAAAAAGCAAGAAGTGAATACGCGACGTAAGCCATTCATGGAGATAAATTGGCCCCCGTAGCTCAGGGGATAGAGCATCGGTTTCCTAATTGGATGATAGCCACGCTTGAAAATCGCACTTCGTTGACGCAAGTCGTTATTTATCAATAGATTGCCCGGTTTGCTCTTCGCGGCCAGAAGACCCTAAAACCCACTAGAAACAATCGTAAATGGGTGTCAGAGACACCTGGAATAGAGCAACGGTCGCTTGCACCGGAGTAGTCAGAATTGCGGTAGGATTGAAAGGATCCCTCGTCGCCTCCGCTTTAGCTGCGCAACGGTCGCTTGCACCGGAGTAGTCAGAATTGCGGTTGGACACCTGTCGTGTGTGGCGAGGGCGCGGCATCCATCCCGGACCGTGCCCGGACCACGGCGGCCGGCATCAGCCGGGGAGTGCGGTCGCACGATCTCCTCGGTAGGGCCGGCCGCCGATTGTCGCGTTCGACCGCTTGCTGGCTGTGAGGGAAAGCGATGATAGGTTCCGTACCGACTCAATGTCAAAGATGTTCAGGAGCGCGTCTCGCGCGCATCCTCGCCCACTGTTCGGACATGTGCAGTGCGAATCTTGCGGGCCGAGGGCTCCACGGTTACGTACCCCGTGACATGGGGATTGGCGGCGGCGATGACGTCAACTTCGACTATTGCCTCGACTGCGGTCAGATTCAGGGCAAGTTTCCTCTCCCGGCCACTGAGGTCGAAAGGCCGCCGAGAGAGTGACCCTCCCCTGCTGACCTACCCTCGCCTTCACCGTCGCCGATACACTTCGCGCGCGTCCAGCCCCTGCTCGGCAGCTGCACGCCCGAGGTGTCCGCCATGTTCGACGGCGTCGCGCTTCCCCTCGACTGGCTCTCATCCACGCAGGCCTACACGCACGGCGTGACGCGCCGCGTCCATAACCGGAACGGCGCGTTCGAGGTTCAGTTTCTGACAAGGGATGCTGAGCGGCTGTTGCCTGTGATCATCGGCGGCGAGCTGGTCATCGTCCGTTGGGGCAACCGGCGCGGGGAGAGTGAATCCCTGCCGCCGACGCTCTGGACGCTCACGGCAACGATTGAGGCCGGCGGCTGGGGCGACGCCAGCGCACCTGTTCGGGAACCTGGGCGACCTGCCCGGCGGGCGCGTGAAGTGAGTCTGGCGCGCGCGGGGGGGGGCCGGCCGGGGGGGCCGCGCGCCGGGGGGGGGGTGTTGGTGGAGGCGCAGGGGGGCGTA
>JBBQPD010000787.1:0-3623 GCA_038331535.1 Gemmatales bacterium
TGTCGTCATGGTGTTCTACATGGGCGACTTCATGCCCGACTGCAACAAGCGCCTGTCCGCCTACCGCGACTTACAGCCGACGCTCGCCAGCCTCGGAGCCGAGGTCATCGGCATCAGCGGCGACATGCCGGAGAATCACGAAGCCTTCAGGAAGGCACACCGCATCGACTTCCCGCTGCTCGCCGACAGCGAGGCCAAAGCCTCGAAGGAATACGGAATTTACGCCTCCAGCGGCGGCTTCACCAGGACGAAAGACGCCAACGGAAAAGACCTGCGTCTCAAACGCGGTGCGACGCTGTCGAACTGGACGTTCGTTATCGGCACCGACGGCCGGGTGATTTACAAAGAGATGAACGCCGACGCGATTGGCGATCCGCGGCGCGTGTATGAACTGTTGTACCGC
This sequence comes from Gemmatales bacterium, assembly GCA_038331535.1. Lineage (GTDB taxonomy): Bacteria > Planctomycetota > Planctomycetia > Gemmatales > Gemmataceae > JBBQPD01. The sequence goes on from JBBQPD010000787.1 coordinate 404, forward strand.
CTCGCCGCGGCGCGGAAATAACGGTCTCGATTGCCGCTTGCGGCTTGGCGGCGCCGGACCGCTAAGCCGCAAGCGGCATGCAAGCGCCGGCTGTCGCATCCGTCTGGCATCGCCGGCGCGATTATGGCATGATGCCTCGCCGACCACGGACACGCTACGGACCACGGAGGGGCCGTTACGATGCCGGACGCCGTCAGTTCCCCGCGCTTCCTGACGCGCCGCGCCCTGTTGCGCGGCCTCGGCGCCGGGCTGTTCTGCGTCGCCGGCGCCGCGGTCGCCAATATCCTCGCCGGCCCCAACGTCCACACTGTCATTCCCGGCGCCGTTTACCGAAGTTCGCAGCTTTCCCCCGCCCGCCTGGAAAGCCTCATCAAGAAGCACGGCATCCGCACCGTCGTCAACTTCCGCGGCTGCTGCGAGGAGGCCGGTTGGTATCGCGACGAGTGCCGGGTCACCAGCCAGCTCGGCGTCTCGCAGGAAGACCTCAACGGCTCCTCCGCCTCGCGCTTGCCGTCGGTCCACACCATCCGTGAGTTAGTCGCCATCTTCGACCGCGCCGAATACCCGATCCTCTTTCACTGCAACCGCGGCATCGATCGCACCGGCATGGCGTCGGCCATCGCCCTGCTGCTCAAAACCGATACGCCCGTCGCCGAGGCGCGCAGACAACTCGGCCTCCGCTACGGCCACTTGCCCGTCGGCAAGACCGGCAATATCGACCGCTTCTTTGACCTCTACGAAGACTGGCTGGCGCAGGAGAATGGCCCGCATTCTTCCGAAGTGTTTCACCGCTGGATGACCGACGTTTACTGTCCCGGCCCGTATCGCGCCGAGATCACGGCCCTTGACTCGCCGAACCTGCCGGCGCGGTCGGTGTGTGCCTTTCGCCTGCGCTGCAAGAACACGTCGATCGAACCGTGGCGCCTGCGGCCCGGCAGCAATGCCGGCATTCATGTCGTCTTCGCCATCGAGGATGAAGACGGGAAAGTCGTCGATTCGGGCCAGTCCGGTCTGTTCGACGCCGTTGTCGCTCCCGGCGCGAGCATCGATCTGACGCTCGCCCTGGCGCCACAGCCGCCGGGGACGTACACCCTGCGCGCGGACATGAAAGACGAGCAGCACGGGACGTTTCTTCAGGTCGGCTCCGAGCCATTGTTTCTCGCCCTGGAGGTGCGGTGAAGAAGTATTTACGCATCGTTGGCTGTCTCGCTCTAGCCGCGGTTATCGCCTGGCGTCTCGACTGGCAGCGTTTCGGTGCCGAGTTCGCGCGCCTGGACCTGACGTGGTGGCTGATCGCGGTCGGCATCTACCTCGCCGCCCAGGTCGTGAGCAGCGTGCGCTGGCGGCTGTACGCCGGGACGCTCGGCTTCGGCGGCTCGACGCTGCGCTATCTCGGCTACTACTTCGTCGGCATGTTCTTCAACCTCGCCCTGCCGTCTTCGGTCGGCGGCGACGTGGCGCGCGGCCTGTATCTCGCCAACCAGGAAGCGGGCGCCACAAAATCGCGACGATTGGAGGCGTTCGTCACAGTCTTCGCCGAGCGCATCAGCGGCGTGTTGATGCTGGTGGCGGTCGCCTGTGTCGCCACGCCGTTCTGTCCCGTCGCGCTGCCGAGCTGGGTCAAGGCAAGTGTCGCTCTCGTCGGCGCTGGGGCGCTCGGCGGCGTCGGCCTGCTATTGCTCATCCCAGCACGCTTCACGCAAGGCCAGGGCATTGTCGCGCGCCTCGCGGGCGTCGCGGCCGTCTACCGCAGTCGCCGTCGGCTGCTGCTCGGCACGGCCCTGCTGTCCTTCCTGGTGCAGGCGGCGAGCGTCGCCCTGGTGGCGGCGTGCGGCGCCGCCCTCGATCTGCCGGTGCCGCTGCTTTACTACGCGGTCATGGTGCCGCTGGTCACGCTGCTGACGCTGCTGCCGATCAGCATCAACGGCATGGGCGTGCGCGAAATGGGCTTCGCTCTGTTCCTGGCGCCGCTGGGCGTCAGCGAAACCGCCGCCTATGGCCTGGGGCTGCTGTCGTTCGCGGCTGGGGCGCTGCCAGCGCTTGCCGGCGGCTTCGTGATAATGTTTGGCCGATTCCCGCCTGTCGCCGCGCGGGACGGCACATCCGTGGAGGTCCGAGCCAATGACCAGCCTGTCGGTGGTGATTCCGATCAAGGACGAGCGCGACAATCTCGGGCCGCTGCTTGATCGCCTCCGCGCCGCCCTCGATCCCCTGCTGGGGCGGAAGGACGCGGCCGGCCTGAGCGATTACGAAATCCTCATCGTGGACGACGGCAGCGCCGACGGCTCCTTCGCCCTGTTGGAGCAGATGGCCGCCGCTGATCCACGTCTCAAGGCGCTGCGGCTGCGGCGCAACTACGGCCAGACGCCAGCTCTGCGCGCCGGCATCGACTTCTCGTCCGGCGACGTGATCGTCACCATGGACGGCGATTTGCAGAACGACCCCGCCGATATCCCCATGCTGCTGGAAAAGCTGAGCGAGGGCTACGACGCCGTCCTCGGCGAGCGCGAGAAACGGCAGGACGCCTACCTCTATCGCAAGCTGCCGAGCCACCTCGGCAACTGGCTGATCCGCAAGGTGACCGGCACCAAGATTCGCGACATGGGCTGCACCATGCGCGCCATGCGCCGCGAGGTGGCCGAGGGGCTGCAACTGTACGGCGAGATGCACCGCTTCATTTCCGTGCTCGCCGAGAGCCAGGGCGCCCGTCTGTTGCAAGTGCCGGTCAAGCATCACGCGCGCGTCGCCGGCAAGACGAAGTACAACCTCAGCCGCACCATTCGCGTCGTCCTCGATCTGCTGACGGTCAAGTTCATGCACAGCTACCTGACGCGGCCGATGCACGTCCTGGGAACCGCCGGCCTGCTGTCGATGGGACTGGGCTTCGTCAGCCTTTTGGCGGCGTTGTGGATGAAATACCTCCACACTCCGCCCGTCTTTCTGACCGGCAATCCGTTTCTGCTGCTGAGCATGATGCTGGAACTAGTCGGCGTGCAGATGATCTCGATGGGCCTGCTCGGCGAGGTGCTGTCGCGCACCTACTTCGAGAGCCAGGGCAAGTCGGCGTACCTGGTGCGGACGGCCCTCAACCTCGGCGAAGCGGAGAAACGGCGGGCGGCGTAACCGTGCGGAGTGCGGAGTGCGGAGTGGGGGGGGGGGGGGGGGGGGGGGGTAAAAACAAAACAGGAGAAACGAGCACCCCCCCCCAACCCCCACCCCC
>JBBQPD010000788.1:0-3620 GCA_038331535.1 Gemmatales bacterium
CGCGGTTCCTCCGCCCGCGCTGGAATGGCGACGACGAAAAGCGCCGAGACGATCCCCAGCATTCGCACCCTGTTCACGATGCGTCCTCCGGTGATCTCTTCCGGTATCGTGATGGCTATCATGACACGTCGTTACTCGCGACACAATCCATACTCGTGCGATAGGCACTACGGGCCGCGACCATCAGGGAGCGCTTCTTGCGGCGTCTCGCCAACGCTCCCTAACGGTCGCGGCTCGTAAACTCGAATACCGGAACCCACTTAATACTTCTTCGACGCGCCCTCGGCAAACGCCTCGACCGCATCGGGCCGCTTGCGCAAGTACGACATGCCGACCAGCGCGGCGGCGCCTGCGACCGCGGATGCACCGCCCATTATCAGCGCAAACGGCGAGAGAGTGCCGTCCGCAGCCAGCAGCGCTCCCAGCATCTGGGGCCGTGTGCCGGAAACGATGAGAAGCAGATACACCAGCCCGTTGTAAACGAAGTGCAGCACAATCGCGGGCAGCACACTGCCGCTGCGCCAGGCGATGAATCCGAGGACCGCCCCGAGAAGGAAGTGGGGTACACACTGGAAGACATTCATCTGAAACACGGCGAAGAGAAAGGCGCTGAGAAAGATCGCCATCCACGGACGAAAACGCCGCCGCAAGCCGTTGAGGATGAATCCGCGAAATGTCAGCTCTTCAAAGACCGCCTGAACCAGTGCGACGCCGAGCGAGGCGAACAGCAGCGCACCCCACGATACGTCCGTAACCGATTCGGTTGCCCCGTCGCGAAGCAGCGGTTGTGACGCTTTGAGCGAATCGCTGATAGCCGGGAACTGCTTGAGGATGAAATGAGTCAGTGCCATACCGGGCAAGAACAGGAGAACGGCGAGGAGGACGGCCAACGGCCAGGACCAGTGCGGCGGCGACCGAAGGCCCAGCCCGGCTGCGGGCCGCTTCGTGAGCATCAGGACCATGAAAAGCGGCACCGTGACGCTGACGAAATAGCCGACGGTGAGGAGCGTTAGTGAGGGTTGGCGGGCGAACGCGCTTAGTGTGACCCAGTGCAGCATCAGGACGATCAGGAAACAGAAGAGCGCCTGCCCGGTGCTCGGTAGCAGATCCTTTTCGCGGAAGAGCCGCTTCAGCCATAGCCCGATGTCCAGCCGCTCCGCCTCACGGAATAGCACTTCTTCGCGCTGGAACTGCTCGATGGCCCAGCGCAACGCCAGCCACGAGTAGATGACCATCGGCGCCAGGACCGGAACGAAATACATCCAGGGCGAACGGTCCTCTCCGGTCTTCATCAGCGCTTTCAACAACAGCGCGACGCCGGTCACTGGCACCATGCTGTAGAAGTGGTTCAGGTCCACGCCGGGGACGAGCGTCAGGCAGACGAGCGGCATGGTGAGCAGGAACAACGGCATCAAATAATACTGGCCCTCCTTGGAACTGCGGGCATAGACGCCGACCGACAGGCACATCGCGCTGAAAAATGCCGACAAGGGCAGCAGCAAAATGGCGCCCCACACGAGGAACGACAGACGAAAGGTGTGCAGTCCGCCGATGCGCGTGAAGACGTAAGTCGTGATTCCCATGCTGAGCAGGTTGAGAAGCGCGGTGGCGGCGCTAAAAACCCAGATGGTGAGAAACTTTCCCCAGACGATTTCCTCGCGGCTGGCGGGGCTGATGAGCAGCGTCTCCATGGTGCCGCGCTCTTTCTCGCCGGCGCAGACATCGACCGCCGGATACAGCGCGCCCGCGAGGCTCCACATCACGAGCACGAACGGGAACACCTGCGCCAGCATTTTCGAAAGCTCGTCGGACGCTTGATCGCTGGGCGATTTGCCATCCCCACGGCTACGCAGCTCGAAGGAGTCGTCAAAATCGGCCGGCAACCCCTGACGCAGCAGCCGCGTTCGTTTCAGGCTTTGCTTCCACCGGGAAAGTATGCCGGACAGGCGGTTGGCGGCGAGGCGGGAACGGTCGTCCTTGTCACGGTCGAGGAAATGCAGCAGCGGACGTTCGCCCTCGGCCAACTGCTTCGTGAAATTGGGAGGCACGACGAGAATCAGGTCAACCTTGCGCGACTTCAGGTCGGCTGTGTCCACGCTATCGAGGTAGTGTTCCGGATCGAAGGAGTCGGGATAATCGACAAGTTCGAGTTTGAAGTAATTGCGTTCACCGCCGCCTTCGTAGTAGCTTCCGAGGAAGGAGGCGCGCGCGCCGGATCGGTCGAGAAGCGGAGCGTATTCGAGGGAGGTGGCGTTTTGCAGTGCGACGGCGCAAACGAGTCGGTCTATCCCGGCCAGAGGCGCCCCAGGTGCAGGAGGTGTCACAAAGGAGAGCCAGGTGGCGGCACGGACTGTTGGCTGAAAGCGCGGCGACCACGGCGGAAGATACCGGGAGCCGACGATGCGGACAGGGCTTTCCTGTCGGAAAAAGCCGCCGAAAAGCTGCGACATCAAGATACCGGCGAGGGGATAAAGGAACACCGGCAGCACAGCGATCATGAAGAGAGTACGCCGGTCGCGGAGCTGGTCGCGCAATTCGCGGACCCAGATCAGACGAATGATGGACCAGCGCATGCGATGCCGCCCAGACAGGAAGTGGGAGATTCAGAAGAATTCACGGCGGGCGGCGTTCGTGCCGCCGCCGCCGGCCGTCGGATTTGCATGCGTCTCTCAACGATCCGGCGGCCGGTATAGCGAACCGATCAACTCCTGCCACGAGGGAATGTCCCAGTTCGTCATGTCCTCTTCATCGTCATCATGGTCTGGCGCTTTCGGCCGCGGCGCAGGCTCTTCCTCGACCTGTTCCGGCTCGGCGGGTTCCTCCGCTTCTTCAGTCTCCTCACCCGGCTTCGCCTCCGCCTCTCCTTCCGGGCCGCGTTCACCCTTCTTGCGGCGGCGCCGGCGGCGGCGCTTCGGACCGGGACCATTGCCCGTTCCTTCTTCGGAGGCTGCATCGACGGGACTGCCGGCTTCCGCCGCTTCTGCGACCGGCTGGGCCGACATCTCCGGCGCCGGCTCATCACCCTCGACGGCCGGCCCGACTTCCGGCTCAGCCGCCGCGTTCTTGCCCCCACGGCGGCGGCGGCGACGACGCGGCGTGCCCTCCTTCGTGGCGGCTTCTTCCTCGCCATCCGGAGCAGGCGTCACAAGGGCCTCGACTGGCACGGCGGCAGGCGGTTCCTCGACGATTCTCGGCTCGGTGCGCCGTCGTCGTCCGCTCGGCGCCGATGGTTCCGCATCCGGGATTGGTACCGGCGCCGGCTCGACATGAGGCGGTGTTGCGACAACGGGCGCGACAGTAGCGGGCGGCTGGGCCGGCTTCTGTGCGGAGGCTTCCGGTTCGGAAGATAGCCCCAGATCATCCCACAGCGACGCCCAGCTATCCCCGCCTGCCGGTTGGGTCATGTTCTTCGTCTCACTTCGGTCCTGGCATGGTCAACAGACTGCCGATCATTCTAGGAAAAGCTCCGGTACGTTGCTGCGCCGCCCGCCGCACAGCCGCCGCCATCGGCGCGGCAGACCAGAAGTGGGTCTACGAGCCGCGACCGTCAGGGAGCGCTTCTAACTACGAGCCGCGACCGTCAGGGAGCGCTTCTAACTACGAGCCGCGACCGTCAGGGA
>JBBQPD010000789.1:0-3617 GCA_038331535.1 Gemmatales bacterium
AAGTCAACATGGCTCACGCCCTTCTAGAATCGGTTCCGGTTGAAAGTAACTGATCGCCGAATATCGAACGGAGAATCGGTAGCAAGGGGATTCAACGCTGGAGCGACATCAGCAGGTACAGCCGTTCGTGGCCGGAGCGGCATGGGGAGGGTGATCCATCCAAAACATGGTGCGACTCCTCGGCATCCGGGACGGTCCATATCGAAGAGGTCGCTGTCGCGAGAAGGCACGGCTGGACGACACGTTCGACCAACTCGGCTCGTTGCGTGAACGTCGAAGTCCAGATGTCGTCGTCGTCGGGCGCTGGCGTCGTATTAGCCACCTGGGCGTAGTTGACCACGAACAGGTGATCCACCGTGTCCCAGGCCAGGATCAGGAGCATGAATGTGGATCCCAACTTCACGTCAATTGTCCTTGTGTGTTCGGTCGAGCGGACCGCGAACAGGAGTTCGGACCCACTCAAGGAATAGGTGATAATCCGGTGCCTGTCAAAAAGTTATGCCGCCAAGGTGGCTTTATTGGTGCGGCGCGAATGAGGTGAGAGAGCAATTCGGTTTACGTTCAATAGGGCACGATCCGAATCGTCCGATTGGCTGAGAAAAGATCGTGGAAGAAGTGATGCTGGCTTCACGCCGGCTTGTCGGCCTGAACTAAAAAGCCGAAGCCGTCGAGGTCAACGTCTTCGCCCTTCTCCGCTTCGCCGACGCCGCCGCGGTCCAGGCTGAGGCGCAGGAAACCCCAGAGTCCAGCTGGCTCGGCATTGTGGTCGTAGCCGTGGGCATCGGTGTCGCCTTCCAGCATCCAGCGCCAGCCGCGCCGCTCGCTACCCGGCTCAGCGTCCTCCTGCCAGCCCTTCAAAACGCGCTCCGCCGCTTGCAATGCGAGCTTGGACGTCTTGGGATCGGTCACGACGACGCGCAGTTCGTCCGCCGCTTCCTCGAACTGAGCGCGCGGCAGGGCGCGCACCGCCTCGAAGACGCGGTGTTCCAGCGCCGTCGCCCGCCACGGCGACCAGAGGTAAAACGTCACGCGCGGCGTCTCGAAAGCCAGTCCGTAGAAATCGAAGCGCATGCGGTTCTCCCGGCGATAGGGAACAATCGTCCGGGTTCATGGTACGGGATCGCGAGGAGTGGAGGAAAGGCAAGTCCGGAAGATGGGGGAAGATTATCGGAGACAATAGGTCGGAATAGAACGCGGAGAACGAGAATAACGTCGTCCTCCGCGTTTCATTCCGGCCGTTTACTTGCCGGCATCCTTGACCTTGTCGCCAGCATTCTTGAGGGCGTCGCCGACCTTCTTCGCACCTTCCTTGGCCTTATCGACGACCTTGTCCGTCGCGCTTTTGGTCGCCTCGGCGGCGTCGTCGATCTTGTCCTTCACCTTGTCTTTGGTGTCCGCCATGAAAGAACTCCTTTGGTTGCGGGAAGAGTTTGAGAAATGGGACGATCTGCACCGCCGAGCCTTTCTCGGTCGAGCCGTCCACGTACATTCCTACCAGCACTTCCTATGCCGCGGTTACTGAGACGATTACGCGGTATTGCGGACTTTGCTGGCCGCAGTTCCGCTTCAGACAAGATGGGGCTGACAGCTATCAGCTTCTAGCTGATAGCTGTCAGCCAAAAAGCTTTTTCGGGTCGGTACGCTGTCGATCGTCCTCGTCTCGGATCGCTCTCAGGGTACAGGACTTGCTCTCCCCATTCAACTGCCAACTCAACCCCAGTGATGGAGCGGATCATGAAACGGATCATCGGCGTTCTGCTCGACGTGGACGGGACGCTGGTGGACAGCAACGATGCGCACGCGCGTTCCTGGTTCGAGGCATTGGCCGAGCATTCGATTCGGGTGCCGTTGGAGCAGGTGCGCCGGTTGATTGGGAAGGGAGGCGACAAATTGCTGCCCGAGGTTTCCGGCATCCGCGATGATTCCGAGCAGGGCAAAGAGATCAGCAAGCGCCGCCAGGAAATCTTCAAGGAGCGCTACCTGCCGTCGTTGCGCGCCTTTCCCGGTGCGAAGGAGTTACTCCAGCACATGCATGACGCCGGACTGAAACTGACCGTCGCCACCTCGGCCAAGAAGAATGAGCTGAAAGACCTCCTCAAAATCTGCGGCGCCGACGAGGTGATCGACGGGCAAACTACTTCCGACGACGCCGAGAACTCCAAGCCGGACCCGGACATCATCCATGCCGCGTTGAAGGAAATTGGACTATCCGCCGATGCGGTGCTGATGCTCGGCGACACGCCCTATGACATTGAGGCGGCGAGCAAGGCAAAGGTCGGCGTCCTCGCGTTTCGTTGCGGCGGCTGGGACGACGCCGGCCTCGCCGCCGCGGTGGCGATTTACGACGGCCCGGCTGACCTACTGGCGAGATATGAGAAGTCGCCTTTAGCGGTCTGAGACTACTACGAGCCGCGACCGTCAGGGAGCGCTGGGGCCAGAGCGCTCCCTGACGGTCGCGGCTCGTTCAGAGTCTTCAATCCTGCAGCTCACTCACGAAGAAGTTTCGGAACTCCATCTCCCCGGAAGCCAGCAACACGAATGCGCCCTTCCGATCAGGCGTCGGGACCGGGTGTTCGTCGATGACTTTGCCATTGGGGGCTAGAATTCGCAGTTTCTTCCCATGCAATGCTACTCTTACCCGCCTCCATTCTTCCCCTTCTCGGTTGCAAACTTCCGAGACTCTATTGTCATTTTTTCCATCGCGGATGATATAACCCCATCCCGCATCCTTCTTGTCCTGCTTCGGACGACGAACATCGAAGATGAACTCCGCATCGCCGAACTCTTTCTCGGTTCTTAGAACCTTGCCAAGGCCGTCGAAATGCAGGATACCGCCGCGCGCAGTCCAGTGTTTCTTCGCCTCGTCATCCACCTGCCAGCCCGACAAGTCGAGGCCGTTGAACATGCTCTTGTGGCCCTCTGCGACGTGCGCGATTTCCTCCTCCTTCGGGTTGGTACTCGGCAACTCCTTGAGCTTCAGATTGCGAAAACGGCACTCCGAGCCTTCGGACTCCAGGGCAAGATAGCCCTTGCGCGGGCTGCACTTGCTCACGCTGGAAACGAGCTTGCCGTTCACCTCCAGTTTGATGACGCCGTCGTTGGCCTCGACGCGGTAGTGGTTCCATTCGTTTTCGCCTTTGGCCCGATTCTCGGATGGTAGGCAGCGCGCCCAACCCAGCGGGTGCGGCCGTTCGGGAACGCAGGTTGCTCCCTTGATGCTGAACAGGTCGCCGTGGCTGGTGGCCGTGATCGCGTTCGTCTTTTTGTCCCGGTATTCGAGGTTCACGAGCACCTGTACTTCGATGCCGCGCGTGTAGCAGTCACCGACAGCGGGGAGCGGGTCGGCCCAGACGAAGAAACCGCTGTTGCCGACGGCGCCGGGCGCGTCGGGCACGTGCATCCACTCGAACTCGGCGATGAAGTTCTCGTACTGCTTCTCGGTGCGCAAGAAGCCGGTCGGTTTGCCCGTCGTGATGATCATGTTGTCCTTCACGAAGAAGGTGCCGGGGGCGCAGTTGACGTTGACCCAGCCGGTCAGGTCCTTGCCGTTGAACATCGGCTTGAAGCCGTCGTCCTTCTTGTCGTCGGCGAAGAACGGGGCGGCGGCGCAGAGGGCG
>JBBQPD010000790.1:0-3614 GCA_038331535.1 Gemmatales bacterium
GACGAAGGAGCCGGTTGAACAGGCGCGGCGAACACTCCGTGAGCATCGCGCGACCAGCCTGCCGGTCATCGACGAAGCAGGGTGCTGCTGCGGCATCGTCAGCGCCCATCACTTGGAGCAATCGCAAGACGGGCGACCATGAAGCCACAACACGGAACCGTTCTCGTGACGGGCTCCAACGGATCGATCGGCGACGCCGTAATGTGATGCGACCGTTTGTGGAACTGTTCGAACACGTCATCGGCTGTGATCGCAAAGCGCCTGCCGATTGCGGCCACCGGCCTCTTGACGCGAGATGAGGCCCTCGGCGGTGTTAATCGAGGTGGCCTTGAGCACGGAACGGAACGGTCAAACACGCGTCGCACGCAGAGCTTGACAACGACCCGCCTCATGGAAGGAACAAGCGACACCATCGGCCACCGCCCATGGCTCGGTTGTCGGCAATTCGACCGTGCCGGCGCACCTCAAGATCATGAGCATCAAGCGCAGGGCCGGCGGCTTCTGTAATCCGTCGAACTACGACGGCCATTTATTTTCCACTGCGGAGGCCTTGATCTCCTACCCACGCTAAAGCCGAATGGGACGAAAGCGTTGCATGCTCTCGTCGGCATGTCGTGCATCTTTCTGTCCCTGGGGGAGCGACTACGCCTCGACGTCGTCATGGTGAGAACGATGCGACGGATTGAGGCGCATCCCCAATCCGCCACCCCGCGAGACGGACGATCGAGTTTCGAATCGGTGGAACGTCGGTGCGGCGCGGGCGTCTGCCGTCTCATCGACTGCCTACTTCGACACCATCTTCAGTTCGGCCGCGTGAATCATCATCTTCCCGTTCGTATCCATCGTGTCGCCGGTGATCGTCACGGTGTGGGCGATGTGCGGGATGAGTTTCGCGTTGTTGTTCTCCGCCAAACCGCCCGCGATTTCATAGACCTTGCCGTCTGACGTCAGCAACGCCAAGGGCAGTCCCTTTTTCGCACAGGCGGCGGCGCAGTCTTTCGTCTCGGCGGGCATTTTGTGATCCGGGCCAGCGTTAGTGGTTTGGTCCTTCATGTAGCAGGTCTGGTCGACGACGGTTCCCGTCACACTCTCAGTCTTCGCGTACGCGGGCACCGACAGGGCGAGCAGCAACACCGCCACCGAAGCAACGAGGCCGATCAACGACTTAGACATGTGAACCTCCCCCATCCGAACCAACCGGTTCGGCGGTCGCTGCATTTTATGCGATACCTCGGTCCTTGGCGCGCGGCCAGCCACCGCCACCTTCCGCGGTGCTCGGCAGCACAGCGAGAACACGCGGGCGTTTGCACAAGGATCGCGCCGTCCTGGTGCCGTCCCTTTCAGCACGCCCAGTCATCCTCCGTAGACGACGGCGGCACCACCCGCCGCCTGAGCTCGGCGTGCCGCCTCGCGCTCATCTCTTCGTGGACGAGAGGACGGCGGTGGCCCGCCGCCCTCTGCGTCCCCTTACATGTTATAGGGAACGCCGTAGTATCCATAGACCTCTTCGCCGTAAGCGCGGTCGTACCGCGGCTCCTGGCCCGACTTGTAAGACGGACCTTCCTGCAAGGCTCGCTTGTCGAGGTCGATGACATAGCCACCTTGGCTGGTGTCGTAGGTCAGCACGTTCCACGGCAATGGATGATACCGGTCACCCATGCCCAGGAACCCGCCGAATGACATGATCGCGTATTCCACCTTGCCCGATCGTTTGTCAACCATGAAGTTATAGACCGAGCCCAGCTTTTCTCCCTGCCGGTTGTACACGGCCGTTCCCTCGACCTTGTTCGATGCAATGAGCCGATCTGTTTCGTCGAGTTTGGTCTCGTCCGGCGTCATGATATCCTCCTTGGATTCTCAGAATGAACGTGAGCAACAGGCTTGCCATCCCGGCTCCCAATTCATCATCCCGGCCAACCTGATGGGAAGATCACATCCCCAGCTCCGCCAGCTTCGTCCGGAACGTCGTCGCGACCGAGACGCTGTCGAACACGGCGTCGACCGCGACGCCGGCGAACAGCTTTTGTTCTTCGAGCGGAATCCCGAGCTTCTCGAAGGTGGCGAGGATTTCCGGATCGACCTCGTCGAGGCTGTTGAGCGTCGGCCTCTTCTTGGGCGCCAAGTAATAGATGATGTCCTGGTAATCGATCGCCGGGTGGTGCACGTTCTGCCACGTCGGCTCGGTCATCGTGAGCCAGGTGCGGTACGCCTTCCGGCGCCACTCGAGCAGCCACGCGGGCTCGTTCTTCTTCGAGGAGATCAGCCGGACGACCTCCTCGTTGAGGCCTTTCGGGACGGTCTCGGCTTCGACGTCGGTGACGAAGCCGTACTGGTATTCCCGGTTGGTGAGCTCCTCGATCGTGCGGGTCGCTGTGGTCATCAGTGGTCCTTCCCGGCGAGCCCGTCAGGGCTGGCGAGGGTGAATGTCCTGTCTACACGCTGAACGAAATACCGCAGCCGCACGTGCTCTTGGCGTGCGGGTTCTCGAAGAGAACGCCATGGCTCATCAGGCTCGTGTCGTAGGCGAGCACGGTGCCGTCCAGCAGCCGGAAGCTCTTGGGATCGATGAAGACCTTGGCGCCCTCCGGACCTTCAAACACGTGATCGCCTTCGTGCGGCGCCTGTTCCCAGGCAAACACGTATTCGAAGCCCGAGCAGCCGCCGGCCTTCAGCCCTATCCGCAGGCCGCCCTCCTCCATGTGCTCCTTCGCGAGCAGCTTCCGAATCTGCCGCGCGGCGCTTTCGCGAATCTCAATCATGGCTCCCTCCGCGCGGCTAACACCGCCGGCGCGCGGCGCACGGCCGGCGACGGCATCGCCGTGACCGGCCACGCCGACGGGTTGGGGTCGGCCGCCATCTCCGAAATGCTGCACTCGGCCAGGACCGCCGCGATACGATCCCGGACGCGGCGCAACGGGTCGCGGACGTTGCACGTCGAAAACTGATCGCACCGGTCGTCGCCCTGTGTGCAGGCGGTCAGGGTCAGGGGGCCGTCAATAGCTTCGATGACGGCCGCCACCGAGGTTCCCGCGGGTTGCTGCGCGAACTCGTACCCCCCGCGTACACCTTGGTGCGAGGTGAGCAACCCCGACCGTACGAGCCGCGTCAGCGCCTTGGCCATCAGATCGACCGGAATGTCATACGTTTCGGCGATTTCCCTGGCGCTGGCCGCCCGGCGCCGCGGATCGGACGCGAGGTGCTTCATCGCCATCAAGGCGTAATCCGTCTTCTTAGAGAGTTTGACCATCATCGCCTTATATCTACGACCAATTTGGTCGTAGATATAGAACGAAACCGAAGCCGGCGTCAACTTCTTTTCTCGGCGACGAGGCAGCCAGACATGCCGAGCCGAAACGCCACATGTCCTTTGCCAAAATCCGTAGCCGACGAACTTCGGAAGGCCGAGCCGGTTACCTGCGGTAGGACGGTCACTTCGAATGGGTATACTGAGGGTCATGATCAACGTATCTGAAACGGCGGCGTCGAAGATCAGTGAGCTGCTGGTCGAGGAACAGAAGGCCGGCGGCGGCTTGCGCGTGTTCGTACAGGGCGGCGGGTGCTCGGGCTTCCAGTACGGCATGATGATCGAGGAAAACGGCCAGGGCGCCGGCGAC
>JBBQPD010000791.1:0-3614 GCA_038331535.1 Gemmatales bacterium
AGCCGACCGCGTGCAGCGCATCGGCAAGGGTAAATCTTCCGTCATAGAGTGCCCGGCCGACGATGCAAGCAGCGATCTTCGCCTGGGCGAGGCGGCGAAGATCGTCGAGACTGCCGACGCCGCCGGAAGCGATCACGGGAAACGGCACTTCGTCCTGAAGGGCGCGTGTGCCATCGACGTCCGTGCCGGTGAGCATGCCGTCGCGGCCGATGTCGGTATAGACGACTGCGGCGAGCGGCCAACCGGCGCATCGTCGTGCGGCCTCGGCGGCGCTCAGGTCTCCATGTTCGAGCCAGCCATGCGTCGCGATCATTCCCTGTCGCGCATCGATGCCGAGGACGATCTGCCGGGGAAATCGCCGCGTCATGCTTTCGCACCAGTCCGGGTCCTTGAGGGCGCGCGTGCCGAGGATGACGCGCGCGACGCCCCAGGAAAGGGCCTGGATGATGTGTTCCTCTTGCCGCAGACCGCCGCCCACCTGACAGGGAATGCCTGATTCCTCGACGATGCGTTGAACGCTGTCACCGTTGATGGGACAGCCTTCGCGAGCGCCGTCGAGATCGACGAGATGAAGAAACGTCGCGCCCTGTTCGACCCAGCGGCGCGCCATGGCGGCAGGATCGTCGCCAAAGACGGTTTCCTGAGCGTAGTCGCCCTGTCGGAGGCGGACGCACTGGCCGCCGCGAATGTCGATGGCCGGCAACAGGAGCAACGCGAGTTCCTCCATGAGAAAGCGATAGTTTCTCGATGGCGTCACTGTAGACGTGCTTTTCGTGAATTGCAAGAGTTTGCGAAGAATTGAGGAGGATCGCGTGCGGACGAGCCATTCCCCGTTAAGAACACGTTCAGAGGTGTCGCCAAACGCTTCGGCCCCTCGGCAAACTGTTGCGAAGCCGCGCACCCTCGGATATGGTGGTGCGATCACTCGATCAACTTTCCCGTGAGCCGCAGCCATGACCGCTGAGTCCGTGCCCCTTGTCGCATCCTCTGATCTCATCCCACCAACAGTGCCTCCGGAGCCGCCCTCCCTGGACGCTGTCCCGGTAACGCGCCACGACGACAGCCCGGAGACAGGGATCGTGCTGCCCGGTTGCGAGTTGCTGCCGCCCGGCTACGAACTGCTGGGCAAACTGGGGGGCGGCGGCATGGGCGTCGTCTACAAGGCCCGCCAGGTCAGTCTCGACCGTGTCGTCGCCCTCAAGATGATCCGCGACGCCGGGGACGCTGACCGCGAACTCCTGAATCGTTTTCGGACCGAAGCCGAGGTCGTGGCACGGCTACAACATCCTGGCATCGTGCAGATCTTCGAGGTCGGCGAACACGGCGGCCTTCCCTTCTTCTCGCAGGAATATTGCGCCGGCGGCAGTCTGGCCGGGCAGCTTCGTGGCACACCGCTGCCCCCGACCGAGGCCGCCGCTCTCGTCGAACAACTCGCCCGCGCCATGCATTACGCCCATCAGCACAAGGTGCTGCACCGCGACCTGAAGCCCGCCAACATTCTGCTGTCACCCTTGCCGATTCAGGAAGAGAGCAACCGCAGCCCTTCTCCATTTGCCATCCCCAAGATCGCTGACTTCGGCCTGGCCAAAAAACTCGACGGCACGGCCAACACGCAGACGGGCGCCGTCATGGGGACACCCAGCTACATGCCCCCGGAACAGGCGCGCGGCGCGGTGGACGAGATGGGGCCGGCGGCGGACGTGTACGCGCTGGGGGCTATCCTCTACGAATTGCTGACGGGCAGGCCGCCCTTCATCGGGGCGACCCCGTTGGTGACACTGGACCTCGTGCTGAAGAACGACCCAGTGCCGCCGCGCACGCTGCAGCCGGCCTTGCCGCGCGATCTGGAGACGGTCTGTCTGAAGTGCCTGGAAAAAGCGTCGAGCCGGCGCTACGCCACGGCGCTGGAACTGGCGGAGGAGCTGCGACGGTTCCAGGCGGGAGAGCCGGTGCGAGCGCGTCCGGTCGGCGCCTGGGAGAAGGGGTGGAAATGGGCGAAGCGCAAGCCCACTCAAGCGCTGCTGATGGCAGTGAGCGGCCTGGCGGTCGTGGCGGTGCTTGTGCTTACCGTGGGCCTGTTCTTCTACACCGAATTGCAGGGAGCCTACGACGGTTCGGAGCTGCAACGCAAGCAGATCACTGAGTTGCAGAGCGAAACCGAGACGCAAAAAGGAAAAGTGGAGACGCTCCTGTACCTGATGCGCATTGAGCGGGCGCAGGGAGCGTGGCGGGAAGAGGACGTGATCCGGACGAAACAAATCCTGGCAGATTGCAGCCAGAGCCAGCGGAACTGGGAGTGGGGCTACCTGCACCGACTCTGCTATCACGACCTGCTTCCCATTGCCGGCCACCCCAACGGTATCGCCTCCGTGGTCTTCAGCCGCGACGGCACGCTCCTGGCCACCGCCAGCGAGGACCAGACGGCGAAGGTGTGGGACGCGGCCACGGGGAAGTTGCTGCACACTCTCAAACACGACGCTCCGGTGAACCAGGCGGCCTTCAACCACGATGGCACGCGCCTGGCAACCGCCTCGTGGGAGAAGGCCGTTCGGGTCTGGAACCTGCGGGACGGCGGCGCTCCCCTGGTGATCCAGCCCATGCACCTGGTCGAAGGGAAAGAAACACCGGACGCCGTCGCAAGTGTGGACTTCAGCCCCGATGGGAAACGGCTGGCCGGCGCTTGCCTTGGCCAGTCGGTGAGAGTGTGGGACGCGAAGACGGGGAAGGAACTTCTCGCGTTGAAGGGGAAAGACTACTCGGCCATTCGCGTGACGTTCAGCCCCGACGGAAAGTGGATCGCGGGGGGCAACGCGGATCAGACGGTGCGGGTCTGGGACGCGGCCAGCGGGCGTCAGGAGTACGCTCTGCGCGGGGCCACCCTGACGATTCGGGGCGTGGCTTTCAGCCGCGACGGCAAGTGTCTGGCGGCAGCGTGCGGGAACGACTTTGGCCGGACGGGTGAGGTCAAGGCATGGGACGTGCAGACGGGCGAACCCATCCTGTCGGTCCGCTCTCAGACCGGCATTGTGGAGACGGTGACTTTCAGTCCGGATGGCACCCGGCTGGCTTCGGGAGGACGGGATAGAGTCGTGCGCGTTTGGGACCTGAAAACAGGCTTGCAGTCGTTCGTCCATACGGGTCATCACCATTCGATCGCGGGGATCGCGTTCAGCCCCGACGGTTCGCGTTTGGTCAGTGCCAGCGGCGAGATTGGCCCAAAAGGCGAGATCAAGATGTGGAGCGCTTCCGCAGGTCCAGAGTTCCGGGTTTTCGTGGGCGGGGGCCACGGTCCCGAAGGGCTGGCCTTTAGCCCCGATGGCCGGCTGCTAACCGCATCCGGGGGCAAGGTGTGGGATCTGGGGAGCGGCAAGGAAGTGGCCACGTTCAAAGTTGAATCTCGGATTCACACTGCGGACGCTACTCAGTTTGCCTCCGCGGCAGGGGAGACGATTCTGCTTCGCGAGAAGAACAAGGGCGAACACAGCCGCACGCTCAAGGGCCATGCACTGCCGGTGATACGGTTGACCTTCAGCCGGGACGGCAAGCGGCTGGTCTCGGGCGCATCGAAGATGGATCAACCTCACGGGGAGGTCAAGGTCTGGGACACTATCACA
>JBBQPD010000792.1:0-3607 GCA_038331535.1 Gemmatales bacterium
CAAGTGCTTCGCGTGCCGGGTGCGGAAGGCGTAGTAGTTGGTTTACGTTTCGCGCGAAACGTAAACGAGTCAGGAGGTTCCCATGACCCGTCTGCGCTTCGTGATGATCGGCGGCTTCCTCGGCGCCGGCAAGACGACGACCCTGGGCCGGCTGGCGCGCTACTACACCGCCCGCGGCCAGCGCGTCGGCCTGGTGACCAACGACCAGGCGCAGGATCTCGTCGATACCAACAGCCTGCGCGCCCAGGGTTTTGCCGTCGAGGAAGTCGCCGGCGCCTGCTTCTGCTGCCGTTTCGACGACCTCGTCGCCCGCGTCGGCGCTCTGCAAGCCAGCGACCGGCCCGATGTGATCCTCGCCGAGCCGGTCGGCAGCTGCACCGATCTCGTCGCCACCGTTGTCCAGCCGCTGCGCGATCTCTACGGCGACCGCTTCGAGGTGGCGCCCTACCCCGTCCTCTTCAAGCCGAGCCACGGGCTGAAAATCCTGCGCGGCGACACCGGCAGCGGCTTCTCACCCAAGGCCGCCTACATCTTTACCAAACAGCTCGAAGAAGCCGACGCCGTCGTCATCAACCGCATCGACGAAATCGGCGCCGACGATCTCAAGCAGGTCACGGAGCTGGTCGGTCGCAAATACCCCGGCGTGCCGGTGCTGCGCCTGTCGGCGAAGACGGGCCAGGGCTTCGAGGCGCTCACGGAACTGCTCGACCAGCAGGGCAACTTCGGCCGCAGGCTGCTCGACATCGACTACGACGTTTACGCCGAGGGCGAGGCGGAGCTGGGCTGGCTTAACGCCAGTGTGCGCCTCCAGGCGGCGCAGGCGTTCGACCTCGACGCCCTGTTGCTGCGCGTGGTGACGGAGCTGCGCACGGTCTTCGCCAGGACGGGCGGCGAGGTGGCCCACCTGAAGGCGATCGGCCTGCACGAGGGGGCGTTCGGCGTGGCGAACCTGGTCAGCAGCGCGACGCAGCCGGAATTGTCGCTGCCGTCGCGCAGCCGGGTGGCGGAGGCGGAGCTGATCGTCAACGCCCGCGTCGCCGCCGACCCGGTCGAGATGGAAGGCCAGGTACGCGAGGCGGTGACGGCGGTCTGCCGGGAGTATCAGGCGCGGGCTGAGTTCGTGTCGGTACAGAGCTTCCGCCCAGGGCGGCCGACGCCGACTCACCGGTACGCGGTGGCGAAGTAGGACCTTCCCGCGCTGTTTACGTTTCGCGCGAATCCGCGCGAAACGTAAACAGTTTCGGCGCCCTTGCCCGAATCCGGTATAATGATCCTGTCCCGTCGTCGTAGTGGGGAGGGTCGGGACGATTTTCCTTGACCGGGCGCTTTTTCTTAAATGAAATGGAAGAAGCAACGAAGTACTGGTAGGGAATCGAAACACCCAACGACCACGGGCGCGGGTCGCGTCGTCCGAGATGGTCACCTCCGCCTGTCCACCAACCATCATCTGTGAGGAGAAGGGTTATGAAGCGCATCGTGTCTCTGGCGGTTATCAGCGCCCTGCTGCTCGGCGGCGGCTATGCCGTCTACCATTTTTCGGGCGCCCGCGGCGAAGTTGCCAAGAAGAAGATCCTCAAGAAGCTCGACGCACTCCTGGGCGAGACGGAAGTCGCGCGCACGGAGATCGAACGCAGCATCAAGGGCATGGACGAGTCCGTCTCCAAGTTGACCGACGCCCGCATCCGCGCTCGCGTCCAGGCCGACATGCTGAGCAAGGAAGTCAACGAAAACAAGAAGCGGATCGAGGAGAGCAAGACGGCGCTGCTGAAGTTGAAGAGCGACCTCACTGCTTTCGATTCGAATCCGACCTACAGCGTTTCGTACGGCACCAAGACCTACACGAAGAAGGACGACCTCGACAAGATGGCCACCAAGGTCATCGATCACCACACGACGCTCGTCAAGCAGAACGAGTCGATGGTCAAACGGCTGGAGACGTACGAGATGACCGCTTCCACTCTGGAAGCCCGCGAGCGCGAGGCTAAGAAGAAGCTGGTCGAGATGAAGGACAAGCTCAAGGAACTGGATGCCAAGATGGACCTGGTCAAGGCCCAGCGCGAAGCAGCCGAGGCCCTGAGCGAGACCGATAAGACCTTCGCCGAGAACGTCGCGGTCCTGGACGAGAAGATCAAGAACCTGGACGTTCAGACCGAGACGGCCGTCCGCAAGGAAGAGGAGAAGTGGAAGGAAATCAGCGCCAAGACGGAAGTCGAGGACGCGACCAAGATCATCAAGGACAGCAAGAATACGATCAGCGAGATCGACGCGCTGCTCGGCAACAAGTAAGCTCCCTGCCGACGGCCGGGCGGTGAAACGCCGCCCGGCTGTCGTGACGTACCGGCCTACCGAGAAAAACAAGACCGCACGCTCGCACCAGGAGCCTTGAATATGAAACGCCTCTCTCTCGCCTGTGGTCTGTTCGGCGCGATCCTGCTGGCGTGCGGCTGCGGCCAGTCCAAGCCGGCGGTGCCGTCCTGGTTCAAGGGCGACGGCAAGAAAGACGGCGTCGCCGCCGCCAAGAATACGCCGAAGGGGCTGCAAAGCGACCTCCGGTCCAAGATCGTGCAGCTCGAAAAGAAGATGGCCGCTCTCGAAGAGGCCATCGCCAGCGTCAAGCGGAGCAAGGAAGACATTCATTCCCGCTTGGTCAAGCGCGGCATCCGCAGCTCGGAAGACCTCAAAAAGCCCGAGAACAAGGACGACGACGAGATTCAACGCATGGTGAACGCCCTGCTCCGGAAGAAACAGGAAGAGACGAAGTACGAGGCGATCCGCAAGCAGTACAGCGTCGCCCTGTGGGACGGAAAGGAAGCGCTCGAGAGCCTGGACCGCCAGCTCAAGCTCGCTCAGGCCGGCATCAGCGACAAGGAACTCGAAGACCTGGCCGTCACAATCAAGAAGATCGACGAACGCCTCGACGCCGCGGAACCGGGCAACGCGGCCGACCTGCTCAAGGGCGACAACGAGCTGGACAAAATTCTGAAGAGTGGCAACTGAGGCCGGTCCCCCGCGAAACGGCAAGCAAGGATCGAACGAGGAGATGACGCCATGAAGACACGACATCTGTTGCTGACGGCGGTCGGTCTGCTGGCGGCCGTCGGCTGCGGGAACTTCCGCGATCGCGCGGTACTCAGCGCCGGCCCCTGGGCGCTCGATAAGATGGAGCTGGCCGGGCAAGTCCAGCAAGCGGAGCATTTCGAGATCGCCTTCTCGCCGCACGGCAATTCCGTGGTCATCACCGTCGGCAACAAGGTCCACAAGGGCGTCTACGAGCTGAATAGCGACAAGGATCCGCGCGAAATCGACATCAAGCCGGACGCCTCGAACCTGGAAGACAAGCACCAGTACGGCATCTACGCCCTCGACGGCGACGGCCAGGGTTTGATGATCTGCCTCAGCCCGAAGAAACGGCCGAAGAAGTTCGAGACGCGGCCGGATTCGGACTCGGTGCTGATTAGACTGCGCCGGCAGTGAATCATGACAGGGTGACAAGGTGACAGGGTGACAGGGTGACCAAAACACGTCACCCTGTCACCCTGTCACCCTGTCACCCTGTCACCCTGTCACCCTGTCACCCTGTCACCCTGTCACCGCAGGGCGCCACACC
>JBBQPD010000793.1:0-3605 GCA_038331535.1 Gemmatales bacterium
GTCTCGGAATACCTCTCGTTGCAACGAACTTGGGCCGAGATAAGGCCGTTGTGTCTGTTTACGTTTCGCGCGCACCTCGCGCGAAACGTAAACAGACGCAACGAGCCAGGGCCGAGAAGAGGCCATTGAAACAGCTCTTTCAGATACTTGAAGGTGATGTCCCCCGGCTTGAGGTTGCGACGAGCGAATTTCTTCCTATTCGTGACCAGCCTCGAAACGAGTTGGAGAGTTCATGATTACTCAGACCGGCTTTTTCCGCGTCAAGGCATGGGACGAGCAAACCGGAGATCAGCCCGGCGGGCCGAGACTCATCCGCGTGCGCGCCGTGATGGTTTATCAGGGGGTGATCGATGGCGAGGGCGTGGTCGAGTTCGACCTGTACTCGCCCGATGGCGCGGTCACCAGGTTCGTCGGACTGGAGCAGGTCGCCTGTAAGATCGGCGGCCGGTCGGGTACCGCCGTGTTTGAACACAACGGCACCTTCTCGGCAGGAGTGGCGCGCAGCAAGTGGGTCGTCGTGCCCGGCTCCGGAACCGAGGGTCTCCGCGAACTGCGCGGAGAGGGTTGCTACGGCGAGGACAACGTCGATGCGGCGCACGGCGGACAGGCGCCGCTGTCTTTCACCTTCGCCTTCGAGAGCCAGGATTAACCAGGCGCGAATGTCGCTATCCGTTTGCCGCTTGCGGCTTAGCGGCGCGTGACCGCTAAGCCGCAAGCGGCAAACGAGCGCGTCCGGCACTACGCAACGGAGCCGACCACCTGATGCACGAAGCGCAGCTTGTCGATCACGGGAGTTGAGAGGATGAAGGGATAACCGTCCGGCAGGCTCAGTCCGCGGTTGAGGTTGTTGAGCACGAACGTCAGCGGGAACCAGCGTTCGATCATCTTGTCGAACGACTCGGAGCGGCCGCCAGGGACGAGGGACCGGTCGGGTTGGAGCGCCGGTTCGTCCGAACGACGCGGCCGCAGAGCCAGGCCACACGCCGCGGCCGTCTCCAAGGTATCGACCATGTTCAGGTAGTGGGCCCAGGTCTCGGCCCAATCTTCCCACGGGTGCGCGCTGGCGTAGGCGCTGATGTAGCGTTGCCGCCAGTCGGCGGGGGCGCCCGCGCTGTCATGGCGTTGCAGCGCCGCCTCGTAATGGGGCTGTTCGTCTCCAAACTGCTGGCGGAACTCGTTCAGAAAGGCTCCGTCTCGAATAAGCCGGTCCCAGTAATCGTGGCCGATCTCGTGCCGGAAGTGGCCGAGCAGGGTTCGATACGGCTCGTGCATGTTTATCCGCCGCCGCTCGCGCTCGACGTCGTCCGCCTCCCCCAAGTTGACGGTGATAACGCCGCCACCGTGTCCGGTAAGTACCGCCCCCGGAGTGTCGGTGTCCGCCAGGAACTCGAAAGCCAGGACGCGTTCCGGATCGTCTGTCCGGTTCGCCAGCGGCAAACCCAGTCCACGCAAGCTGTAGATCAATCGGCGTTTGGCCACTTCCAGGCGATACCAGGCCTCCCGAGAGCCGTCATGGCTGAGGTCGGGGATGACGCGCGTCAAGCGGCAGGACTGGCACAGCGGGTTGGGATCGTCGCTGGGGACGGCCCAGTTACATACATTTTCCCGGCAATAGTTCGCACACAGACGGTAGGTCTTTCCTCCCGCCGCGGGGGATGCAATCTTCCACAGTCCTGCGCCGACTGGCTCGACGGCCGCCATGTCCTCCCGGTCGGGAAGATACGCCCAAGCATGGTCGCAGCTGACACAACGGATGTTCTCGAAGAAGACCAATTGCTGACAGTCGTCGCAGTGAAAGACCTTCATGGGCGAATTCTCGTGACCAAGTAGGTGCCGCGCGCGGAGCGGCACCGGCCGGTCCGGCTCGGCGCGCTGGACCTACTCACCGATCATCTTTCTGTTTCGGGATCCCGCAGATCACGGGGAATCGCTGATGAGATGAATGACCTTGTCTTTACCAGCCGTCGCCCGGTGCGAATCATTGGCGCTGGCAGCGACCGCCAGGACTTCTCCCTGATGCGGCGGCAGGGTGCGCAGCTCCTTCCCCTCGACCGCGTCCCACACTTTCGTCGTGCGATCGGCACTCGCGCTGAAGAGCTCAGGGCCGCGGAAGGCCACTGTATAGACCGCGCCTTTGTGCCCGGTCAGTTTGTGGAGCATTACAGCCTTGGCGGAATCCCACACGCGCACCGACCCATCGGCTGAACAACTGGCCAACAAGGTTCCGTTCGCGTTGAAAGCGAGCGTGAACACCTCGCCCTCGTGTCCGGGCAGGCTGCCAATTTCTTTGCCGTCGGTCGCGTCCCATATGCGGATCGCCTTGTCCTTGCCCGCGCTGGCGACCGTTTTGCCATCGGGAGAGAAGGCGACGGTCCACACCTCGGACTTGTGGCCGCGAAAAGTGCAGCGGCGTTCTCCGGTGCCGGCGTCCCAAACTGCCGCGGTCTTGTCGGCACTGGCAGTCGCCACCCAGCGCCCCTCCGGGCTGAACGCGACCCCCGCGATCCAGCCTTCGTGCGCCTTGGTCGTAACGACGGCCTCGCCCCGGCTCACGTCCCACAGACGAAGGTTGCCGTCGGCACATCCCGAAACGAGCTGTTTCCCGTCTGGGGAAAAGGCGATACGCAACACGTCCGCGGCATTTCCTTTCAGGGTCCGCACCGCTTCTCCGCTGGCAGCATCCCAGAGAGAAATCGTGCGGTCCTTGCTGGCGGCGGCCAGAAGTTTGCCGTCGGGAGAAAAAGCGAGAGAGAATATATCCGCTTTATGGCCCGCGATTTCGAGCGGAGCCGCAGTGGCCCGGCCTGAAAATAACAAGCACAAAGAAACAGTGAAATAAGTGCTTGGTCGCATGGGTGAGCCTCTTCTGAGTAGTTCGCGGACCCGCAACCTACTCAGCAATCCCCATGCCAGGACTGGAGCGTCCTGCCAATGGCATCAGCCTCGGAAGGAAATCGAGAAGTTTATGGATAAGCAACGCGCGCCGCGCGCTAGCCATCCTGAGAAGTGGAACACGGCATCTCACGGCGCGTCGCCAGCGGCCCACTCCTGCCGCATCCGCGTCAGCTTGCGTTCAGCACGGCGGATAGTGATTCCAAGCATGTTCGCAATTACCGCGAGGGTAATTCCTCTCTGAAGTGCATGCAGTAGCAGTTTCTCTACCGCTCCCAGGCCGCGCAGGAAGTGCTGGTACTCGTCGCGCCATGCCGCAAGGGCCGCCGGATCAAGCCCAACCCCTGGCAGATCGTGAGCGGCGGGATCGAACGAGAGGGTGCGCTTCTGCGAACGTTTCTGCGCCACGACGAAGAGGCGGTGCAGGTTCTTGAAGCGGCAAGCGGTGAGGGAGAGGAGAAAGTGCAGCAACGCTTCGCCGTCCACGCAGGTCCAGCCGGCGTCGAGCTTCTTGAAGAACGACAGCCATGTTTCCTGTTCGACGACCGACGAGTCCGGAATCGAAACCTCCAACGGTGACAGAGCAGCGGTGATCGGCAAGTGCATACCCGGAGTTGGAGAGTGGGTGATGGGGATTCGTGTGTGTGCCTGGTTAGAGGGCACTGCACAGATGATCGCCAACACGAAGACGGTCTTCTTCAATCATCGAACGC
>JBBQPD010000794.1:0-3599 GCA_038331535.1 Gemmatales bacterium
TGCGGCGGCGTCGCGCGCACCCAGCGCAGACCGAGAGTGGTCGGCTGCCGCGGCCCGTTGGGGGAACGCGACTCTGCCGGATGCGTCGTTTCGGTAGACGGGTCTGCGTTTTCCTTCTGCGGCGTTTTCGCGGAGAAGGCAAAAAACGGCAGGGAGAGAACCAGTCCGAGGGCGGCCAGCGCCCGGGTGGCACGTCGGGGGTGCATGGGGCTTTACTGTCTTTCGTCCTGAAGGCAGGATGTCAACGCGGCGGGCGGGGCAGCGGCAGGTGAGTGCAGGGAGAGTTTGCCCCGGGAAACTCCCTCTATTGAACCACGCTACCACGAGATCGGACCGAAGGGAACGGAAAAATCGGAGAAAAAGAGTCGCGATCTGCGCGAAGAGTATCTTAACCCCGGCTTGCCGTATCGCGGCGCCGGGGGGTGGGGGGGGGGGGGGGGGGGGGCACGCGCGCGACCGGCAACCCCCCGGGGCGCCGATGCGGGGGGGCGGGGTTGGGGGTTGCGGGGCGTCCCCCCACCCCCCCCCCCGCCCAAGCCGCGGTTGCGCACCATACCGCCCGCCGGTTCTACTCGTGGCGGCCCCCCGCGACCCCGACCAGGAGCCATTGTGTCCCCGTCCCTGCTCGACAAGCGCGAATCGCGTATCCGCCAGATGTTTAGCGGCATCGCCCCGCGCTACGACCTGCTCAACCACCTGCTCAGCCTCAATATCGACCGTTGGTGGCGCCGGCGCACAACGCAAATCGTGCCGCCGCAGGGCGACGCGCCGATCCTCGACGTCTGCACCGGCACCGGCGACCTGGCCCTGGCCTACGACCGGGCGGCGGAGGGGCGCGTGCCGATCGTCGGCACCGACTTCTGCCTGCCGATGCTGCTGCCGGCCCGCGACAAGGCCCGCCGCGCCGGCGTCGCCGAGCGCGTCCGTTTCCTCGAAGCTGATACGCAGCATCTGCCGTTTCCCGACTCGACATTTCAAATCACGTCGGTGGCGTTCGGCCTGCGCAATGTGACCGACACCGACAAGGGCATCGCGGAGATGGTGCGCGTGACGCAACCGGGAGGGCGCGTGGCGATCCTCGAGTTCTCACGGCCGCGCCACTGGCTGTTCGGCCGGCTCTATCGTTTGTACTTCCGCCGCGTGCTGCCGCTGGTCGGCCGCCTGCTCTCGCGCAGCGACGACCGGGCCTACGAATACCTACCGGCGAGCGTGATGGAGTTTCCCGACGGCGAAGATTTGGCTGTGAAACTGCGGCAGCACGGCTTGACGGAGGTGAAGTGGTATCCGATGACGTTCGGCATCGCGACGTTGTACGTCGGAGTGAAGGGAACGCTCAGCGCACTTCCAACGTGAAATCGGGATGTCCCAGCGCGTTGACGGTGCGAACGAGGCGGAACGATTTGCCGAACACCTGTGATTTGAGCCACCCGTCCTGTTTGCGCGTCGCGGTGAAGCCGCGGGCCGTGTGGCGAAAGATGTCAAACAACGGTATCTCCCGCCGGGCATCGACTACCCAGTATTCGCGGACACCGGCCTCCCAGTACGCCCGGCGCAGATCGATCATGTCTTTCCGCACCGAACTTTGGCTGACGACCTCAAGGAGCATGTCGGGCGAGCCTTCGAGTTCGAGGATGCCCTCGCGCATGCCTTCGACGAACCGCACCAGACCTTCCGCCAGCGTGGCATTCGAGACGAACGTGACGTCCGGCTTTCTGGAGAGTCCGGCCTCGACGTTGCTGAGAAAAGCACCGCCGCCGAGGAGCAATCCCCGTTTGGCCGGCGTGACGACGCCGTCCAGCGTGACGAGGAAGCGCGTCTTCACGAGAACATGAGTAAAGATCTGTTCCTTGCTCATATCGACCCACACTTGACCCTTGAGAAACCAGATGTTTCCCTTCTCCGGGAAGTCATCGGTGTCCGTCCAGCGCCGAAACGATTCCAGATCGTTCACCCAATCCGGCACGCTGATCTGCCCCAATTCATGTACGACGGTGACCATCGGTTTCCTCCTCCAGCGTGTTTTCGCCCCATCATAACCAAACTCCACAGGGACGCCAGACGACTTCCGCCTCTGGATTACTAGGATGGCCAACGTCGCCGCGGTGATCGAACGGAAGCCACCATGATCGCATCGGCCGAGAACATACTGGTTCGCCTGGCGGAAGACGGTTATGTCCTGCTGCCGACCGTCTTCACGCCCGAACAAGCGGAGGAAATGGCGCGCGACCTGACCGCCGCGCTGACCAGCGCGGCCAATGAAGGACTCATCCAAAGTCAGGATGGCACCCTCTACGCGGCCCGCAACCTCGTTGCCATCTGGCCGGCCACAGCGACGGTGTGGCAGAAAGCGCCGCTCACCGATGCCCTGTTCGCCATCCTGGGTTCGGATTTCGGTCTCGTCCGCGCCCTCTATTTCGACAAACCGCCGCAGCAGAGTTGGACGTTGCCCTGGCACAAGGACATGACCATTGCGGTGCGCGACAATCGCCTGCCGAGCGAGCAGTTTCGACGGCCGACGTTCAAGGCCGGCGTGCCGCACATCGAAGCGCCGCAACACCTTCTCGAATCGATGTTGACCGCCCGTCTTCACCTCGACGATGTGTCGGAAGAGAACGGCCCGCTGAAGGTCATTCCAGGATCGCACCGAACCGGGAAAGTCCTGTCCGACGTGAACCTGCCTCCGCGCACGATTCTTGCTACCCGAGGCGACGTACTGCTGATGCGGCCGTTACTGGCTCACTGTAGCGGGCATACTCATCCCGGCACCACACGGCACCGGCGTATTCTTCATCTGGAGTTCGCCGCTTCCGCGGAGTTGCCCGACGGCTACGCCTGGCATGAATTCCTCGTCGGCCGTTGACCGAACCCGCGGCGCTTCGCCTCCCAACGGTCCGCTCCTAGAATAAGCCCATGAACAAGCAAACTCCTCTCCTCATTCGTGCCGCGCGCGGCGAGGCCGTCGAACGGCCGCCGGTCTGGGCCATGCGCCAGGCCGGGCGCTGGGATCCCGAGTTCAACCGCGTCCGCGCCGGCCTGTCCTTCTACGAGTTCAGCGAAAATGTCGAACTCGCCGCGAAAGCGTCGCTGCTGCCGCGCCGCTTCGGGGTGGACGGCATCATCCTCTTCTACGACATCACCACGCTGCCGGTGGCGATGGGTCAGCCGTTCGTCCTCAAGCCGAACGTCGGCCCCGTGCCCGACTTCGCCGTGCGCAGCGCCGCCGACCTCGACCGCCTCGTCGCCCTGCCCGACCCGGAGCGCTTCCGCCACATTCGCGATCTCTTACGTCTCGTCAAAGAGGAGCTGCGCGGCGAGCTGCCGGTGCTGGTCTTCGCCGGGGCGCCGTTCACGGTGGCGACCTACTGCATCGGCACCGGCAAGGACATGGACGCCACGCGCAGATTCGCCGCCGAGCAGCCGCGCGTCTGGGCCGGGCTGCTCGACAAGCTGACGACGGCGACGATCCATTTCTTGCGCACGCTGATCGCCGAGGGGGCCGACGTCTATCAGCTCTTCGATTCGTGGGCCGGCCTGCTGACGCCGGCGGAATACGCAGCGTGGGCGCAGCCGCGGCACGAGACCATCCTGACGGCTGCGAC
>JBBQPD010000795.1:0-3598 GCA_038331535.1 Gemmatales bacterium
CCACATAGACGGGCAGATGCTCACGTGTATCCTGCCGCCCAAAACAAGCCGCGAACCGACTCAAGAACTTGGCCAGTTTCGCTTTCAAGCCTCGAAGCATCGCGGCGTCCATGCCTAAACCTCCTGGATGACTGTTGCCAGGAAGACAGTTTGCCCTTTTCTTGCCGATCAAGATAGAGCAAGATGGCGCTGTAGTATTAAGGAGGATAGGCCGCATGAGCACCGAGACGAAAACTCCTGCGCCGGCATCGCGCCCGGAGCGACG
This sequence comes from Gemmatales bacterium, assembly GCA_038331535.1. Lineage (GTDB taxonomy): Bacteria > Planctomycetota > Planctomycetia > Gemmatales > Gemmataceae > JBBQPD01. The sequence continues at coordinate 266 of JBBQPD010000795.1, forward strand.
CGCTCGATCCCTGGCCGAGTTATCCGCCGAGCAGGGTCTGACCGGTCCACAAAACCTGGACGCGCTGATCGGTGCCAGTGCGGATCTTTGGAACAACGACGCCGACTTCGAATCCTTCCTGGAGAACCTGCGCGAACCTCGTCCAACAGGGGAGTGAGAAATCGGCAAGCAACAAGGGAGGCGGATAGTTCGATTGCTCACAACGTTTTCTTCCGCCGTGGCCGCGACGGCCGGATACCGAGAAGGTTTCGTGCTGCGATGCGGATTTTCTCCATCGACCGCAGCGCGGAGACCGCCTGACGCTTGCTGGCGCTCTCGCCGGGATAGCGCGTCGAGACCGCGTAATTGGTCAAGGTAATGAGCGCCCGCTGGAACGAACGGAACGTGGGATAGTCCGGCAGGAGAAGATTGAGAACATCGTCCAGATTGTGCGTCCTCGGTACCGTTTGTTCGAGTTCTTCGAGCAGCCCTTTGAGGTATTTCTCGACGCGTTGCTGGCAGTGGAAACAGGCCCCATCATGCAGCGAAACATCACTGCGGCTGATTTGCCTTGCGGTGAGGTAATCGGCTTCCGCTTTCTTCACCCATTCCCGCGTCGTCTTTTTCATACAAGACCTTCCCCTTCGACACGGCCTCGCGCAAAAACGAGTCGCCTTCCTCCAGACGCCATTTCATGTTCTTCGGGGTGCGGACGATGAGGTCGAGGGGAAAGGGCGGGAGAATGGCCAGGTGAATCTTCACCGCCTGGTCGAGCTGGTTGCGTGCCGGCATGACGACGAGGATGTCCACGTCGCTGTCCGCGTGCGGTGTACCGTAGGCGTAAGAACCGAACAGGATGATGCGGTCGGGGCGGAAGCGCTCTGCCACCGTGCGGGCGAAGCGGCGGATCACGCGCATGGGGATGGCCGCTCCGCGATACCAGCGCGCCGCGACGGGTTCCGTCGGTGCTGGGGTTTTCTTCGCCATGTGATGATTATACCCAACAGGTGCAGACGGTCGCTACCATTCGCGACCGCCTGGGTGTATCCCGTTATTGCCTGGAGGCCCGTTCACGGTCCTTTGCCGCGAAGCGGTAGTAGGCCCGTCGTTCATGGTGGGTAGGGCTTCAACCGTTCACGCATTCAACGCCCCCGCGCACATTTCTTTTGACCGCCGCATAGCCGGCGCATACCGTAACCAGAGACAGGCTGCGACGTGGTTTTGCCGCTTGGGGTTTCGCGGATAGGCGCCGCGAAACCGCAAGCGGCAAGCGAGCGAATCATTCCCCAACCGGAGACTCTCCTCATGCGAATCTGGTTCATGGCCGCCGCGGCGCTGCTGAGCGCCAATATCGCGACGGCGGCGGAGAAGCCGGCCGAGGCTCAAAAGCGGCTGCTCGTCATCACGCAGTCGGCCGGCTTCGTCCACGGCGTCGTCAAACGGCCCAACGAGAATGAGCTGAGCCTCGCCGAGAAGACGCTCGTCGAGATCGGCAACAAGAACAACATCGACGTCGTCTGCTCGCAGAACGCCCGCGAGATGATTACCGCCGAGAATCTGGCCAAGTTCGACGGCCTGTTCTTCTACACCACCGGCGACCTGAAATTGTCCGACACGCAGAAGGCCGACATGCTCGGCTGGATCAAGTCCGGTAAAGGCTTCGCCGGCAGCCACTGCGCCACCGACACGTATTATAACTGGCCGGAGTACGGCAACCTCATCGGCGCCTACTTCGACGGCCATCCGTGGCACACCAAGGTCACCGTCATCGTCGAAGACACCAAGCATCCGTCGACGAAGCACCTGGGCGACAGCTTCGTCATCACGGACGAGATTTACCAGTTCCGCGATCCCTACAGCCGGGATAAGCTGCACATCCTGATGAAGCTCGACCCAAAGTGGACCGCCGAGCAGCGCGACAACGAGCAGAAGAAACTCGAAGAGGACAAGAAGAAGCTGCTCGCCGAGGCCGCCAAGCTGGAAGCCGACGGCAAGGCCGAGGAAGCGAAGAAGAAGACAAAAGAAGCGGAGAATCGCCGGGGCGGCATCCACCGCACGGACAACGACTTCGCCGTCGCCTGGACGCGCGAGTACGGCAAGGGCCGCGTCTTCTACACGTCGCTGGGCCATCGCGACGAGGTGTGGAAGGACGAGCGCTTTCAGCAGCACATGCTGGGCGGACTGCGTTACGTGCTCGGCCTGGAGAAGGCGGACGCCAAGCCAAGCGGGTCGAAGTAAGGATTGCCGCTTGCGGCTTAGCGGCTTGCCCCGCTAAGCCGCAAGAGGCAAACTCTCACACCAGCGCGAGCGGCCGCAGCGGCGAGCCGGTCGCGCCGTTCAGCTTCAGCGGAATGCCGACGAACGCGAACGACCAGCGCTTCTCGGCCGCCAGCCGCTCCAAATTCACATTCTCGATGATGTAAATCCCCTTCTGCGGCAACAGGTAGAGGTGGCCGAAGAGCGTCGCGCCGGTCTCCGGGTCGCGCTCGTCGGGCACGTCCCACGACATGTTGTCGGCCCCGACCGCGACAACGCCGTGTTCCGCCGCCCACAACGTCCCACTCTTGGCCACGCCGGCCGCCCGCAGGTAAGCGTCCTCGTCGTGCCACAACGCGCCGAAACCGGTGCGCACCAGCAGCACGTCGCCAGCCTGTAGCTCGACGCCTGCCGACGCGGCGCACGCCTTCAGGTCGTCCGCCGTCGCCGCATACTTGTCCGGCAGCCGGGCGACGCCTTTCCAGCCAGCCACGTCCAGCAGCACCCCGCGGCCCAGCAGCGGCGGCACCGTCTCGACGCCCAATTTCGTGAAGCCCGCCGACGTCTCGACCGCCTCCGCCGCCACGTCGCCGTAGAGTTTCATGCCACACGACTGGTGGCAGAGCGCGTCGATGTGCGTGCCGGCGTGTTCCATCATGGTGAGCACGCCCGCCGCTCCGCTGCGCGGCCCATTCTGTGTTGGGTTGTAGCCGTCGCGGTGGCGCCGGTGCAGCGCGTAGAAGTAACCGGGCTTGTGCGACGGGAAGATGGGCATCCCGTAGTAGCGCGGCTGTTCCAGGTCGTAGACCGTGGCGCCGCGCAGCTGGTCGGCGAGGTTTGTCATCGGAGTATCTCCAGTGGCTCCGTTCTTGTTTACGTTTCGCGCGGCCCGAAAACAATCCGCCTCAATGCGGAATGCGCTTGACCCGCCGCGCCCTCGTGGCTATGGTCCCGCCCCTGCGCGTCGGCCCGCACGGCCGGCTCGGTCACATCCGCGAGGTTCTGAATGCCGCGTTGTCGCTGGTGCCTGGCTCTGATCGGTGCCGGGATGAACGTCTGTCTGCTCTCGGGTTGCCTCTTCGGCGGCGCGGCGAAGAT
>JBBQPD010000796.1:0-3597 GCA_038331535.1 Gemmatales bacterium
GAAGTCCGGTCGCAGCAGAGACATCGCAAGCTCGGCCGTCCGCACGGGCTCGACCGCCGCCTCGGCGCTGGACTCGGCGCGGAACCCGATCCGCAGTGCCGCATACAGCGATGCCGCGACGATGGCGGCCATCGTCATGGCCAGGAGCAATTCGAGCAGCGTGAACGCCGGTCGGCCGATCCGGCGGCGGACGAGACTATGGGCGTGCCGGCGGCGCGGGGCGGTTTCGGCGGCGGGCGGGGCGAGGTTAGGGCGGTGGGCGAGATGCATGGGGCTTGCTGCGTCGGACGGGTCATTACAACGAGGTCGATTGCGACGGATACACGAGCGTCGTCAGGATCACGTCACGTTCCTGCCCGCGCCCGATCCAATAGACGCGGATTGAGAGTTGTTGCATCGTCGGGTCGGACCAGACGGCCGTCGTGCCCGTCCAGTGGTACTCCGGCCAGACCGGGCTGAAATCTCCCGACATCCCGCCGAACTGCCACTCACCGGTGGCGATGAGTTCATTCAGCTTGGACTCCGCCAGGCCGGCCGCCTCGCTGCGGTGCCGCGCGACGGACGCCGATGCGAGGCAGATCGAAATGCCGTGCATCGCCACGGGGAGCACGATCCCGATTAACACAATCGTGGCGAGCACCTCGATCAGCGTCAGCCCGCGGCGGCGCGACGAAGCGGGGCGGCAGCGGGCCGCAGCGCGCGGCAGCGGTAATTCGAGCGGGTTGACGCGGCTCGGGTCGCTCATTGCAGCCCGGCCTCCTGCCGCTCCTGGGGCGTCAGCGCCCGGAGGGGCTCGGTGGCCGAGAGGCTGGCGAGGTAGGTTGACTGACCGTCCTTCGACACGACGCGGACGCGGGCCGGCTGGCTTCTGCCGGAGGGGAGGAATTCCAGGTACGCAAGCCCGCCTTCCTGCGGCGCGTCCAGTGTCAGGCTCACCCCATCGGGGACGGTAAAGTCGCGCCCGAACTCCGTGCCGATGCGTTGAAAGGTCGAGCCGTTGGAAACCATTACCCAGTAGAGCTGATTCGTCGAGTCGAAGCACAGCCGGTAGGGGCGCCCCTCGGTGATGGCCTGCTCGCGCGCCCATCGGGAGAGCGTCAGGACCTGCGAAGCCGTCTGCGCCGCGGCGCGTCCGGCCCCAAATCCGCTCAACGACGGCGCGGCCATGGCGAAGAGGACGGACAAGATCAGCATCACGACGATGAGTTCGATGAGCGTGAAAGCGGGAGAGGAAATGCAGAATGCAGAATGATGAATGCAGAATGAGGAACGGGAGCGGGCGCGACACGGGAGTCCCGCGCCGGATCCACCGTCTTTCATTCTGCATTCTGCATTCATCATTCTGCGATATTCCTTACAGCTGCGTCCAGTTGTCGATGTCGTCGCCGCCGCCCTCATGGCCGTCGGGGCCGAAAGACGCCAGGTCGTAGCTGTTGGCGTTGTACTGGCCGGGGTATTTGTACACGTACGCATTGCCCCACGGATCGACCGGTACGCGTTTGACGTATGGGCCGTGCCAGGCCTTGACCGAGTTGGGCTGCTGCACCAGCGCGCCCAACCCTTCGTCATTGGACGGGAACCGCCCCGCGTCCACCTCGAAGGCGTCCAGGACAGTCTCAAGATTGGCGATGTCGGTCTTGGCGGCGGCCTTGCGCGCCTGCTCGGAGCGGTTGGTGAATTTTGGCACCACCACTGCCGCCAGGATTGCCAGGATCACCAGCACCAGCAGCAGCTCAATGAGGGTAAAGGCGTTGCGAAGCCGCGAGCGGCGTGGCCGCGCTATTCTTCGGATTGTCATGGGTTCGTTGCTCCTTGTCGCTCACTCGTCGCTCGTCGCTCACTCATCACTCATCACTCGTCACTTAATCATGTCCTGCAGGTTGAACACCGGCAGGAGCATCCCTATTACGACGGTGCCGATGACCGCCGCCATCACAAAAAGCATCGCCGGCTCGGCCAGCGCCACAAGCATTCGGAGCTGGCGGTCAAGGTCTGCCTCATATGCGCCGGAGAGGCGGACCAGTTCCTTGTCGAGCCTTCCGGTTTCCTCGGCCACCGCAACCATCTCGACGACGGTGGGGGGGAATAGCTTGCTTCCGGTGGCGAGGCTGCGCGACAGCGGCGCGCCGCGCTGCACCTCATCGATGGCATAGGCCACTGTGTCGGCGAGCGTTTGATTGCCGATCGCCTCCTTGGCGACCTTCAGCGACGCAATCAGCGGCACACCCGCCCCCAGCAGCGTCCCGAGCATGCGCGTGAAGCGCACCAGCGCAAAGTGGGCCACGACGTCGCCCAGGACTGGCACCGACAGTATTCCCCGCTCGAGCCTCCGCCGTCCGGCTTGCGTGGTGAGGGCGCGCCGCACGACAAAGACGCCCACGACGGACCCGATCGCGACGAACAGACCGTAGTTTTTTACCAAGCCGCTGGCCGCGATGATGAACCGCGTGAGGGCGGGCAGGGCGGCGCCAAACTCGGAGAAGATGCCGGAGAACTTCGGGATGAAGTACGTCAGCAGGAAAATCAGCACCATCACCGTCAGGCACCCGAGCACGATCGGGTAGAGCATGGCGGCCTTGACCTTGCCGCGCAGGTCCTGCTCTCGGGTGCGGAACTCGGCGATCTGGGCGAGCACCAGGTCGAGAAACCCGCCCGCCTCGCCCGCGCGCACCATCGCGATGTAGACGGTCGAAAAGGCCTTCGGCCACCGCGCCAGGGCGTCCGCCAGCGGCATGCCGCCGACGATGTCGTCGTTGATCTTGCCCCAGACGAACTTGGCGGCGGGATTGGAGGCTTCGCGCTTGAGCAGCATTAACGCGCGGGACAGCGGCACGCCGCCGGACAACAGGTTCGCCAGCTCGCGGGTGAAGGCCTCGACGCTCTTCTGAGAGACGCGGCCCTCCCGGCCGGTGGGGGGTTCGGCGTGGGAGGCGGCGCGGCCGTTGCCATTGCCGTTGCGTTCTTCGACCGAGAGCGGGTGGAGGCCTCGCTCCATGATAAGGCCCAGCGCTGCCGAGCGGTTCTCCGCCGACAACGTGCCGGACGACTCGCGGCCGTCCCGCCCCAGCGCTTTGTAAGCAAACTCCGACATCGTTTCCCAATACCGTTTCCCAATACCGCTTCTCTGTACCGTTTCGCCGTGTCTGACTTATACAGGGGTTGCGCGCGCCGGTGGCTTACCGCCGCCCGGCCGAAATGGCTCAGTTTGCCGCCTGCGTCGGCGCAACGTCGTCGGCGGAAATGCCTTCGGTGCCGCCGTGCTCGTCCTTGGTCACGCGCATCACTTCCTCGACTGTCGTTCGCTGCTCGCGCACCAGTCGCCAGCCGTCGGCCCGCAGGGCGTTCATGCCTTCCTGAATTGCAACGGCTCGCATTTTCTGTGTGGGGGCGCGCTCCATGACCAGCGTCCGGATATCGTCCGAGATTGGCATAAGCTCGAACACCCCCGCTCGGCCGCGATACCCCGTCCCCTGGCACTGGCGGCAGCCGCGGCCGCGGTAGAGGATGTCGGGCAGCTCGACGCCGGACTCCTGGGCGAGCTCCTCGCGCAGGGCCGCGACGTCCGGCGCCGGCGCTTCTTCCTTGCAGTGCTGGCAG
>JBBQPD010000797.1:0-3594 GCA_038331535.1 Gemmatales bacterium
GTCCGACAGTGCGACCTCGACGCGCGGGTCGAAGCCCCGGCGCCGATCCCGACGCGCATCGCCTCTAATGAAGAGTTCATTCCGCCGCCGCAGTCGCCGCAACAAAAGGAGTACGAGGCCCGTCTGGCCGAACTCAGCGAAGAGGCGGCCCGGCGGCAAGGGCTGAGCCGTCGCGCCTTCCTGCGAACCGGCGCCGGCATGGCCGCCGCCCTGGTCGCCCTCAACCAGGTCTTCGGCCGCTGCTACCAGGTCTCCGCCGCCGAGGTGGACGACCCCAAGGCGTTCGAGGAGGGCTGGCCCAAGGACCAGTTCATCTTCGACGTGCAGACGCACCACGTCGATGTGGCGAAGAAATGGTACGACGACACGCCGCAAGGAAAGGCGACGGTGCGCTTCTTCCAGATGCTGCGACCATTCGCCGGCTCGGTGGAGAAGAGCCTGGAACAGCTCAACCGCGCCCATTATGTGAAAGAGGTCTTCGGCGACAGTGACACCGTGATGTCAATCATCAGCGGCGTGCCGACGCGCGATTGGGATAAGAACCCGCTGCCGCCCGATCAGATGGTCGCCACGCGGAAATACGTCAACGATCTCGCCGGCAGTCAGCGCGTCCTGTCGCACGGCCTGCTCCGGCCCAATATCGGCGCCAAGGAACTCGACGAGATGGAGCGTCAGGTCAAGGACCTGAAGATCGACGCCTGGAAGATGTACACCGGCGCCGAGCTGGGCGAGAAATCGTGGTTCATGGACGACGAGAAGGTCGCCTATCCCTTCTGGGAGAAGACGAAGAAGCTCGGCATCAAGAACCTGTGCGTCCACAAGGGGCTGCCGCTGGGCGCGTTCAACGAGAAGGCGTGCATGCCGCTCGACCTGGAGAAGGCGGCGCAGGACTGGCCCGATCTGAACTTCATCGTCTATCACTCCGGCTTCCGCGGCTTCGGCCCGCTCGCCCAGGGCACCGGCGAGAAGGTCGTCGATAAGAAGAGCGACGACCCACAGGAAATGCCGTGGATCAGCGAAATCCTGCGCATCCTGAAGAAGAACCCGAAGATCAAGAACATCTATTTCGAGCTGGGCAGCACCTTCCAGATGACCTCGGCGCGCGACCCGGTGATGTGTCTGCACATGCTCGGCCAGATGATCGCCGTGGCTGGCGCCGATCACATCCTCTGGGGCACCGACTCGATCTGGGGCGGCAGTCCGCAGAGCCAGATCGTCCGCCTGCGCCGGCTGAAGATGACCGACGAGCTGATGGAGAAATACAAGTACGCGCCGCTGACGGACGCGGTCAAGGACCAGATTTTCGGCCTGAACGCGGCGAAGCTGTTCGGCATCGACCCGAAGGCGAAGCGGCAGGCGATCAAGGCCGACAAGCTGTCGAAGCTGCGCGAGGAGTATCGCCACGACCCGCAGCCGAGCAACACGCAGTACGGCTGGGTCTGGGTGGACGACGGCACACAGCCCACGGTGCCCATCGGCTCAAGTTCCTGACCACTGTGTCGCCGCTTGCGGCTTAGCGGTCCGGCGCTGCCAAGCCGCAAGCGGCAATTCGGGGTTCTGATGCGCTCTCTTCGTGTTCTGATTGCGATCTTCGTCGTGTCGGCGTTCGCCGTCCCGGCGCGCGCCTGCAACGTGCCGGTGTTCCGCTACGCCCTCGAACACTGGGCCGCCGAGCCTTATGCGGTGACGCTCTACCACCGCGGCCCGCTAAACGCCGCCGACCTGGCACGCATTGACGCCCTGGAACAGGCGTCTCCCGTTCGCGTCAAGTTCCAGAGCATCGACCTCGCCACCCATCCCGACAAAGTCCAGCCTGCACGTCTGCCGTGGCTCGTGGTGAATTATCCCGCGTCGGCGGCGACGACCGCGCCGGTGTGGCAGGGGCCACTCGCGGACGGCACCGCCACCGGCTTGCTCGATTCGCCGCGACGACGCGAACTTGTCCGCCGCTTACTGGCCGGCGACTCGGCGGTATGGGTACTGCTTGAAGGCGGCGATGCGCAGACCGACGCCGCCGTCGCCGCCCGCGTGTCGGCTGCCTCGCGGCGGATCGAGACGACGCTGAAATTGCCGGTGCTGTCGCAATCCGTCGAGGATCGCATCCGCGACGACGTGGTGCCGCTGCGGCTATCGTTCTCCGTGCTGCGTGTCTCGCGCACCGACCCGGCCGAACGGCTGCTGGTGCGCATGCTGCTGGGCAGCGAGGCCGACCTGGACACCAGGACGGGGCCATTGTTGTTCCCGGTGTTCGGTCGCGGCCGGGCGCTGTATGCGCTCGCCGGCGGCGGCATCAACGAGGCGAACCTGACCAAAGCGGCGGAGTTCCTGATCGGCGCCTGTTCGTGTAAGGTAAAGGAAGCGCATCCCGGCGTCGATCTGCTGCTGTCCGCCGACTGGCCCGCCGCGCCGGAAGGCACGACTCTCGAGGAGAGAGGGCCTTCGGTTGAGCCGGTGGTCGTGCCGCTGCCGACCGGCAGGTCGAAGCCGGACGCGGCGCCTGCGGTCGCCATCACGCCGGAAAATGACGCACCGGACGGCCGGCGCGGCTGGCTGGTGGGTGGGATCCTCGGGGCGGCGTTGCTGACGCTCGTGACGGGCCGGATGGTGTGGCGCAGGCGGTGAAGCTCATCCTGCTGTTCGGACACGAGCCGGAGTACGCCCCACAAGATACTGATCCGAATCGCTCACCACTTCCCGGAATGCGTCTTTGAACTCGCCGCCGGTCTGGCGGTACTGAGCGTACACCTTCGAGATAACTGAGACCAGTTCCGGCAGCGAGCCGGGCAACTCGTAGAGACATAACCCTTCGGCGGGAAAGCTGGCGATCCACTGACCGTCCTTGCAGCTCAAGGCGCAGGCATCATTGAACAGCTGAATTCCCTCCCCTGCATCCGTGATAGAACCGCCAATCAGCAAAGAGGAGGGATTGTTGACGGCGACGTGCAGCTCCACGGCTTCGAGAGCCGCTTTGGCATCCTGGAGCGTTTCAAGCATGGTGAGTGCCCTCATTTGAGGCGATTCGGGATCACGGCCTTGTTGAATGCCCAGTGCCAATGTTCGAGAAAGTCGCGGAGTGCGATGGTTGCTGTGCTGCCTTTGCCCGAGCCTGGTCCGTTCACACCCCACGGATCACGAACGCGAACCATTTCTCCCACAATCCCATCCACGACGACCGAATGAACCGTCCCGTGAAATGTTTTCAGGTCGGCGATCCACGGATCTCTTTTGAAGAGGATGGCGAGTGCTTGGTGGGGAATCGATCCAGCAAGATAACCCAACCGCGGATGGAGTTGGGACAGTACGGGCGCCATGTGTTCCGCCGTGGTTCCATAACCTTCATAGTATCCGATCTCGGCAAGTAATTCTTCCTCGGAAACGTGAACTCCTGCGTCCATCAGCACCTGCCGCGCGCAGGCAGCCTGACAGGAGTGCGACCGCTCCTGATTCACCATGTCGGAGGTGGCTTCCTCGGTAATGTACCGAAGCCCACCGCCCGTCCCCGATTGGTTGCCTTCAACCATATCCATAAGTTTCGGATTCTCGAACCCGACGTGTCTGGTTGCGGGGCGGCATCCTTATACTTTCGTTACGAGC
>JBBQPD010000798.1:0-3593 GCA_038331535.1 Gemmatales bacterium
AGGCCGACGGCCTGGGGAAGAGGGTCGGAGCGCTTGGAGTCCCTAACGCAGCCCAGGCCCGCGGCCTGGGCTGACGGAAGCGGCCCTTCAGGCCGCAACACCGGTGTTCCCGATCAGGCTCCCCAGGCCCGCGGCCTGGGCTGACGGAAGCGGCCCTTCAGGCCGCAACACCGGCGCTGCCTCCTTCGGGAAGCACACCCCTCACGGCGAAACAGCACGGAAAATCCTTCCCTTCTGCCCGGCATTCGTGATACCATTTCTTGAGCGATCCGCCTGCCCGCCAAACGCCCTCTCGCTGTTATCCTCGTTCCGGAGATTCGACGCATGCGCTGGACGCCGCTCGTCCTCCTTGTCCTTGTCGGCCCAGCGCGCGCCGCCGAGCCGTTGCACGTTCGCATCGACGCCCTGATCGCCGCCAAGGTCGGCAAGAACCCCGTCAGCACGCCGGCCGACGACGCTGAATTCGCGCGCCGCGTCTATCTCGACCTGGCCGGCCGCATTCCGACCGTCGCCGAGGCCCGCGCTTTCCTGGCGGAACCGTCGTCGGATAAACGGAGCAAGCTCATCGACCGGCTGCTCGCCGGGCCGGAAAATCCACAGCGCATGGCGGAGTGGTTCCATCAGATGTTCATGGAACGGCTCGGCGACAGCGCCGACTGGACGAGCTACCTGCATAAGTCGTTTGCGGCCAACAAGCCGTTCGACCAGCTGGTCCGCGAAATCCTCCGCGCTGACGGCCGCGACGACACCACCAAAGGTGCACCGTTCTTCATCGCCAAGCGGCTGGAAAACTACGGTCAGAACCCGGTCGATTATCCCGGCCTGACGCGCGACCTCGGCCGACTCTTCCTCGGTGTCGATCTCCGCTGCGCCCAGTGCCACGATCATCTGTTCGTCGACGAGTACAAACAGCGCGATTATCAAGGGTTGTTCGCCTTCGTGCAGAACGCCTATCTGGCCGGCAAGAGCGGCGTCGGCGAGAAGCCGTTGACGAAGAAGGTCGCGTTCATGTCGGTCTTCCAGAAAGTCGAGAGGGAGACGGGGCCGCGCCTGCCCGGCGGCAAGGAAGTGGTGATCCCGGCGTTCGACAAGGGCAAGGAGTTCGTTCGCCCGGCCGACCCGAAGTCCGGCGATCCCGGCGAATTGAAGTTCAGCCCGCTGGCCGAGCTGGCGAAGGAGCTGTCGCGCGCCGACAACGCCCCGTTCGTCCGCAACGCGGCCAATCGCCTGTGGTTCGCGCTGCTGGGCCGCGGCCTCGTCCATCCGCTCGACCAGCATCACAAGGGCAATCCGCCGTCTCACCCGGAGCTGCTCGACCTGCTGGCGAAGGAGTTCGCCGACCATCAATGCGACGTCAAATATCTGTTGCGTGAGATTGCTCTGAGCGCGGCGTATCAGCGCTCCGGCGTGCTGCCGCCGGGACAAACGAAAGCCGATCCGGCGCTGTTTTTGACAGCGCTCGAGAAACGGTTGTCGGCGGAACAATTGCTCTGGAGCGTGCTGGAGGCGACGGGCGAGCGCGCAGGCGCGAAGCCGCAAGCGCTTGAGGCGGCGCGCGCGAAGTTCGTCAAGGCGTTCGCCAATCCGCGCCGCGAGCCGGAGGACGAGATCACTCCGTCGCTGAAGGCGGCCCTCTTCGTGCTGAACGATCCGACCGTGCTCGGTTGGCTGGTGCCGCGGCCGGGCAATCGGATCGATCAGCTCGACAAGATTGCCGCTGCCGACAAGGTCGCGGAGGAGCTGTACCTCGGCATCCTGACCCGGTTGCCGAGCGCGGCGGAAAAAGCGGAAGTGGCCGACTATTTGCAGAAGAACGCCGACCGCCGAGCGGTGGCGCTGGGGCATCTGGCCTGGGCGCTGCTGGCCTCGACGGAGTTTTGTGTGAATCATTGATGTCCGCTTGCGGCTTCGCGGTAGTCCGCCGCTAAGCCGCAAGCGGCGGAGATATTCCATGCCCCGTTCCCCCCTCTGCACGCCGCGCGAACATCTTCTGTCACGCCGCCAGCTCCTGGGCGGCGCCTGCGCCCTCGGCCTCGGCCCGTTTGCCGCGCCGACAGTCTTCGGCGACATGAAAAAGAAGAGTAAACAGGTCCTCTTCATCTGGCTCGACGGCGGCATCAGCCAGCTCGAAAGCTGGGATCCCAAGCCGAACACGCCGTTCGGCGGGCCGTTTCGCGCGATCCCGACTTCGGTGCCGGGCATCCACGTCAGCGAATTGCTGCCGCGCACCGCGAAGCAGATGCATCACCTGGCGCTCGTGCGCAGCCTCTGTACCAAGGACGACTCGCACTCGGCCGGCGTCGAGCGCATCCAGCGTGGCGACCCGAAGAACCGCGGCGTCGTCTACCCCTATCTCGGCTCAGCCGTCGCCCGCTGGCTCGGCCCCGGCGACAGCGGCCTGCCGCCCTACGTCGTCATTAAACCTGGCAATGGCGGCTTTCAGCCGCAGGACGCCGGCTTCCTCGGCCCAAAGTACGGTGCCCTCGCTTTCGGCGACGGCAAGCCGCCGGAGAACCTGCTGCGCCCCGCCGCCGTCAGCGCCGCCGACGACGAGGCGCGTAACGACCTGCGCCGCCGCCTCGATCAGCGCTATGCCGAAAAACACGCGAAGGAAGCCGCCGAGGCCAACGCCCACGTCTACGCGATGGCCGCCCAGCTTCAGAAGCGCGTCGAGCTGTTCGACGGCTCGTTCGCCCAGCGCGACGTGGAGCGCTACGGTGCGTGCGACCTGGGCCGACACCTGCTGCTGGCCCGGCGCATGCTGGAGGCCGGCGTCACCTTCGTGAAGGTCACGTCCTACGGCTGGGACACGCACGGCGACAACTTCAACGGCTCGCTCAGCCTGGTGCCGAAGTTCGACCTGGCGTTCGCGGCGCTGATCGAAGACCTGGCGGATCGCGGCATGCTCGACAACGTGCTGGTGATCGCCATGTCGGAGTTCGGCCGGACGCCGCGCATCAACGGCCATCTCGGCCGCGACCACTGGCCGCAGGCGTGGTCGCTGGTGACGGGCGGCTGCGGCATCAAGAAGGGTGTCGTCGCCGGCAAGACCAACGACAAGGGCACCTTCGTCGCCAGCCAGGAGTTGGACATCGGCCACCTGTTCCACACCTGGTTCCGCGCCCTCGGCATCGATCTGACGCAGACGGAATACGACAACGGCGGCCAGCCGTTGCCCGTGGCGCATGAGGGGTGTTCTCCGGTGCCGGAACTGTTGGCGTAAAACGTATTGCCGCTTGCGGCTTAGCGGTAGTCCCCCGCGAAGCCGCCAGCGGCGGAGAAGACCCATGACCCCCGACCCGAAAGCCCTGCTCGCGAAGTACCAGCCGAAGGAGGGCAAGCCCCTCAAGGCCGGTTATCAGCTCTGCGCCCTCCGTTTCTCACCGTGCGGCAAGGTGCTGGCGGCCGGTTCGTTCGACGGCACCGTTCGCCGCTGGGATTCCGCCGGCGCCGACCCGTATCCCGAACTGCCGCCGTTAACCGGCCACAACGGCTGGGTGCAGTGCGCCGCCTTTTCGCCCCTCGCCCCTTCGGGGAGAGGGGTTGAGGTTGAGGGCCGTCTCTTCTCCGCTGACTCCTGGGGCCGCCTCTCG
>JBBQPD010000799.1:0-3591 GCA_038331535.1 Gemmatales bacterium
CTCCGGCTCGGTGTTCCTGCCGACGGGAGAGGCCGACGACCGCGGACCAACGACCGCCGAACGGATGCGGCACTACGCTCACTCCGCCCCGCTGCTGGCCCTCGCCGCCGCGCGAAACGCCCTCGTTAATTCTGGTGTCAAGGCGTCGGCGCTCACGCATCTGATTACGGTCTCCTGCACCGGCTTCCTCGCGCCCGGTCTGGATGTGGCGCTGATCCGCGGCCTCGGTCTGTCGCCGACGGTACAGCGAACACACGTCGGCTACATGGGTTGCCACGGGGCGCTCAACGGTCTGCGCGTCGCTCGCGCTTTCGCCGATTCCGACCCCGGCGCTCGCGTCCTGGTCTGTGCCGTCGAGCTGTGCAGCATCCACTACCACTACGGCTGGGATCCGCAACGGATGATCGCCAACGCCATCTTCGGCGACGGCGCCGCCGCCGTGGTCGCCGCGCAGGCAGCTACCCCTCACCCCTTCCCCTATCCCCTTGATGGAGAGAGGGGTGAAGGAACCTGGCGCGTCACGGCGTCAAGTTCGTGCCTGGTGCCGAACTCGACGGACGCGATGACGTGGTCGATCGGCGATCACGGTTTCGAGATGACGCTGTCGAAGCGCGTGCCCGGGCTGATCGCGGCGCACCTGCGGCCGTGGCTTTCGAGCTGGCTCGGCGGCGAGGGGCTGACGCCGGAGGACGTGACGACGTGGGCGGTCCATCCGGGCGGGCCGCGCATCCTGTCGGCCGTCGAAGAGGCGCTGCAACTGCCGGCGGCGGCGACGACGGCCGCGCGGGCGGTCTTCGCGGAGTTCGGCAACATGTCGTCGCCGACGGTGCTGTTCATCCTCGACCGACTGCAGCGCGCGGGCGCGCCGCTTCCGTGCGTCGCGCTCGGCTTTGGGCCGGGCCTGATGGCCGAGGGTCTGTTGCTGAGATGAAATGAAAAAATGAAAACTGTTGCGAGATCGCGCCATGGATGAACCCGCCGCCGCCGCGCTGATCGCTTCTCTCGACCGCGAGTTGTGGCTGGTGACGGCGCAAGCCGGGGACCGCCGCGGCGGCCTGATCGCCACGTTTGTCAGCCCCGCGTCCATCGTCGCCGACGCTCCGCGCATGCTCGTCGGCCTCGCCAAACAGCATTACACCTGGGAACTTGTCGAGGCCAGCGGTGCGTTTGGTCTGCACCTGCTCGGACCGCAGCACCTCGACTGGGTGCGTCACTTCGGCCTCTCTACCGGTCGCGACACCGACAAGTTCGCTGGACTGGAGGTCCACACGGGCGCGACCGGTAGTCCGCTGCTGACGTCCGCTGTCGGCTGGCTCGATTGCCGCGTCGCGGCGTGGATGGACATCGGGGACCGCACCGTCTATCTCGGCGAGGTCGTCGGCTGCGGAAGGACGCAGCTCGGCTCGCCGCTGACTCTCAAACACATGCTGCAAATTGCTCCACAAGAGATGCTTGCGGAACTGAAGCGCCAACGCCACGATGATAGCCACATCGACGCCGAGGCCATTCGACTTTGGCAACAGGGCATCAGCCCGATCGGTAGGTAGACCATTCCGGCCCGCAGCAACTCCCGCAAGTCCGCAGCAAGCGGTGCCATCAGGACGCAGCGGCGGCCGGAATCGAGGCGCGGAGTGGCGGCCTGCCGCGACATGGTGTGCTTCCCGGTGAGAACGCAGATCGACCGATGCTGCCTCGCCGGGCACCAACTCGCTGCCTTCCAGCAAGGACGCTCTGGCGCTGGCTCGACCACGCCGTGCAGCGCGGCCTGATCCTCTGCGAAGGCGCGGGCCGCAACACCGACCCCTTCCGCTACCGGCTCTCGGAACCCAAGCCGTTTGGCGTGAGAGTCTCTTTTTCGAGATCCGCGAAGCACCGTGGCGGCAGCTCACCTTGCCGTGTTGGCGCATATTGTCAGGAAGGCTACAATACACGTTCGGCGCGGCACTATATGCCGAATGCCATGTTGCGACGGAGGATACGTCATGTCATCGGACGCGATTCAGGACCGTGGCAGAGGGCCGGAAATAATCGGCACTCGCCTCACCGTGTACAACCTGTTGCAATCGTTCCTCGATTCGAACGTGACGGAAGCGGAAATCTGCCGCGTCTACGACCTGACGGCGGAGCAGGTAGCGGCTGCGCGCGCCTACGTACTGTGCAACGCGGATACGGTTCTGGCCGAGCATCTGAAGATCGAAGAAAAAATGGCTGCTGGGAATCCTCCGCAAGTGAGAGAGCAGGCTGAACGGGCGCGGTCCACGTTCAATAGTTTCAAAGCGTGGCTGGCAGAGAGGGAGTCGGCGAATGGTGAGGAGGAAAAGAAGGAGGAGAGTCCGGGCAAGTTTCCGACTTTCCGCGAATGGGTGGCAGAACGCAAATAGGAGAACCCCAAGGGGTGACGAATGCCTGGCTTATTGGCCGACGTAAACGTACAGGGGCACCTGCCGTATTTGAGGCGACTGATGGAGAGCGCTGGCCTTCTGGAAATAGTGACCGAAATGGGTCTGACTCTCGTGACGTTTCCCGATCTCGGCCTGGACCCTCACATGATTGATCGGGATCTATGGAATTACTGCCAGGCCAACGACTGGGTTCTGTTTACAGAAAATCGGAATCGTGAAGATGAGAATTCGCTGCGCGCAACGATTCAGGATTCTTGGCAGCACGGTCACCTTCCGGTACTCACCCTGGCGAACAAGGGAAAGTTTGAGAACAGCGAGTCCTAGGCCATGAGGGTTACGAAGGACGTGGCAGAACAATTGGCTCTCGCCTTCCTCGATGAGACTCGCGATCAGCCGCGCATTTTCGTTCCCGTTTGATGTTTGCAGGCTTGCTCTGACTCGGGTGAAACTCCTGCGGCTGGCGATGGAGTCTGCCTTCAAGCGGTTCTTGCTTGCGGCGCTGTGGCGCTGGCTCGACCACGTAGTGCAGCGCGGCCTGATCCTCAGCGAAGGCGCCGGCCGCAAGACCGACCCGTTCCGCTACTGGCTCCCGGAACGCGAAGCCGTTTGGCGACAGGATCGCCTTTACGAGATCCTCGAAGCACAGCGTCGGCAGCTCAACTTGCCCTTTCAATCGCTTCCGGAGAGAAAGAAGGCGCTGGGCGACGACAGCGCGGCACCGTTCGCAAGCGACGGAGAGGAGTGATCGTTTCTAGCCGCGAGAGGATACGCCCGGTGACGGTTGCGGAGTCACCGATGTGGTGATGGGGTGGGATTGTGAGATTCCCTTGACGGCCCCACTGCGGCGCGGGAGGATAGCGAAGAACAGCGCTGACCGATTACTCCCGTGGAGAAGCCCTGTGCCGGCTTCAAAGACACCGTCTGGCGTCCACGAAAAGGAAGTCCTGACCCTTGCGGAAGCGTCAGCGTATCTGCGCGTACCGGAAGACGCGGTGCTGGAGATGCTCGCCCAACGCGAGCTTCCCGCACAGAAAATCAGAGGCGAAGGCAATACTGTTCGGCTCGATTGTTGCAGTGGCCGCGGCGTCATGCGCGGAATGAACCGGCGGCGTTTCGGTTACGAACTTTTCGGGATCGTTTCGAGTGTGCTGGCTGCAGGAAAGGCGCTGAGAGTTGCGACGCGCGCAGC
>JBBQPD010000800.1:0-3574 GCA_038331535.1 Gemmatales bacterium
CCATGGGGCCGGGCATGTTGGCGGAAGCCTGCATGATGCCGCTGCTGCCGCGGCCGTGCTTGTCGATCTCGTCCAGCACGCCGGGCGGCAGACCCTGGGCGACGGCATCGCGGGCCATACTTTGCGGCGTCGCCTCTGGCAGCCGCGCCGGCGCACACGCCATCACCGGCTGACCGCCCGGCCCGACCAGGCCGGAGGCGCCGTTCATCAAGTGGGCGCCGCAGTGGGCGCCCTCCGGCCCGCTCTGCGGTGGTGGGCCGCCGACTTCCTGGTTTACGTGATTCATGTAGGCCCCCGGTCCCCCGCCAGGGCCCGAGGACACGCAGCCGCTCAGGGCCGCCAGTAATATCATCGCACTCGCTTTTCTCTTCATACCTCCCCCTCTCCCCGGCTCGATCGTGGAGCGTGGCTGGTGGCATTGCTTGCACGAGTCACGACGCACGGTTTACTTCCTCTTTACCTTCGGGTGCCCCTGGATATAGTCGGCCCGTCCGACCCCCGATCTTTCGTCAAACCCGGAAAACTTTGCGCATGTCATTCTTTCGCTACCTTCCACTCGTCGCCGCCGTGGGCGTCGGCCTCGCCCTGTTGGCCGGTGCCGTCCGCCCCAGTGCCACATCGGACGCCGAGTCTTTCCCGTTCTCTCCGCCCCCCACAGCGGTCCCCAACGACGCAGCCACCAGTACCCTGGATGCCGCGGTGGCAGCGCTGGAGCCGGGCCGCATCGCCTGGTTGTCCACGACCGTCAAGCAACGGGTACAACTCTCCGACCTCGATTTCACGGCGGAGGGCCAGTTCCAGGGTGCGCCCGGCAACCGCTATCGTCTGGAACTTCGGGCGCGCGTCGGCGAAACGACGACCAGGCTGCTCGCCGTCAACGACGGCGATAACCTGTGGCGCGCCAATCGCGTCGGCGACGGGGAATGGACGACCGTCCGTCGTCGCGAGATGGAGGACGTTCTCGATGAGAGGGGGGGTACCACGCCCGCGCGCGACGAGAGCTTCCGCGCCGCGACGTTCAGCGGCCCAGGGTCGCTCCTGAAGAACCTGCGCCGCCGCCTGGTGTGGACAAACCTTGTCGAAGTACCAGCGGCCGGCCGGCTGGCCGTCGAGCTGACCGGCGTTTGGCCGAAGAAGTCGGCGGCCGGGCGTGCGGGACAACCCGACCGCTGCCGTCTGCTGCTCGACGCCGACACGCTCTGGCCGCGCCGCGTCGAATGGTGGGGACCAGGCGCGTCCGGCAAGCGCCTGGTGAGCCTGCTGCGCCTGGAACTGGGCGATCCGGTCATCAACCGCCCGCTTTCGGCCGAAGCGTTTGCCCGGACGTTCACCTTCGCTCCAGGTCGCGCGCGAGTCGTCGTCGAGACGGAAGACGCCGCGGCGAAGCGAGGGCCGAAGTAAGCGGGTGTGACATCCAGCAAGGTGGGATCCGTTTCGTTTCCCTGTTACAATACACTGAGAATCGCCGGTTCAATTTCTTTGGGAGACAAGCCCATGTTGAAGGCTGTCGTAAGCGGCGGCGAAATCCGGCCTCTGGAGCCGTTGCCGGTCGATTGGCGGGAAGGCCAACCGCTTCTCGTCGAAAAGGCGGACGACGGCGAGCCATCGGTCGAAGAAATCGACCGCGATTTTGCCGTGCTGGCCGCGATGTGTGAGGCAAGCGATCCCGCGGACGAAGAGCAGTTGGTGCGTGCTTTACAAGAAGCGCGGCGACAGGCTAAAGAGCAGGTTCGGCGGGAGATGGGGCTAGTGTGATGCCGGATTACCTGCTCGACTGCAACCATCTGTCCGCGGCTTTGCTCAAAGTTTCGCCGGCGCGTGAGCGAATTCAGCAGGGGAGCAGGACGGGGCATCGTTTCATTTCCTGTTACCCCGTGTTCTGCGAATTGGAAGCCGGAATTCAGCAAACCCCGAAGCCGGATGAAAATCGGCGCCGACTGACCCAGCGGTTGCGCCATATTCGAGTGTAGCCCTTGGATGCCGAAACCGTCCGGCTTTACAGCACGGTCTACATCGAGTTGCGCCGCCAAGGCCGGGTTCTGTCGCAAGTAGACATGATGCTGGCGGCCCTTGCGCGGCAGCATCGTCTCACCATTCTTACGACGGATCGGGATTTTGAAGCGCTAGCTGATTTGCGCGTCGAGAATTGGGTCGGTTAATTTGGCCATCGTATCGGCCCAAACGCCGAGATGAGCAAAGGAGGACGGTCATGAGCGTGCGGGAAGACCTCGACAAGCTTCTGGAAGGCTTGTCCGAGCAGCGCTTGCGCGAGGTCCTCGATTTCGCGCGGTTCTTGAACTGGCAGGAAGAACGCACGGCCTGGGGTCAGTTCGGCCAGGCTCAATTCGCTCGCGCTTATGGACCAAATGAGCCGGAATACTCAACGGCCGACCTGAAACGAGGGCCGAAGCCGTGAACCCCGGCGATGTGGTACTCATTCCCCTGCCGCAGCTCGGCGGCGCGGCGTCCAAACTACGGCCAGCCTTGCACCTCGCCGATCTGCCAGGTCCGTATCAGAACCTTCTGCTTTGTGGAATCAGTACGCAGCTCCAACATCTTGAGGCCGACTGGGATGAATTGGTGGATGCCGCCGATGCCGATTTCGCCGGCAGCGGCCTCCATCAGACGTCCGCCATTCGGCTAAGTTACCTGTATGCCGCCGATCCAGGGGAAATCGCGGGGGTTATCGGCTCAATCGAGCCGTCGCGCCTGGATCGCCTCCTGCAACGCTTGTCCGATCACCTGCGGCCGTAGGCACAGTCATCGAGATACAACAACGCGGGGAAGGAAGTCCGATGACGACGAAGACCATCGAGCTCGTTGATCGCGGCCGCGGCCTGCAGCTTTCGTCGCACCGGGTTACGGTACAGGATCTGGTGCCCTATTTTCAGGAAGGCTGTTCCTCCGAGGAAATCATGCGCTGGATTCCGACACTGACCGCCGAGGAGATTGCGGTCGTCCAGCGCTACTACCTCGATCATCAACAACAGCTGGATGAGGAAGACCGCCTGATCCGCGCGCGCAGCGAGGAGCGAAAAAACCCCGCCTGGGTGGAGAAGGTACTCGAAGAAGCTCACGCCGAGCGTTTGTCGCTCACGGAACGGCTGGGCCGACAGCCGGGCAACGGAGATGCCCGGTGAAAGGCATCCTCGCCGACCTCAATATCCAGGGTTATGTGGATTTGCTCATCGTCCACATGCAAGCTGATCCCTGGAAATTGTTTTGGGACCATTTGCACTTGCAGTATGCCCACTTCGACGACATCGGTCTGGCACCCGACTCCCTGGATTCCGAGGTGTGGGAAACTTGTCAGAGGGAATCCCTGATCCTGATTACCGACAATCGGAACAAGCACGATGCCGATTCACTGGAAGCGATGATTCAATCGCGAAATACGCCGAACAGTCTACCGGTGTTCACCAGCGCCAACGTGTCGCATTTGCGCGCCAGCCGGGATTACGCGAATCGCATCCTCGACAAGCTGCTCGATTCATTGCTCCGCATCGACGCGCTGCGAGGTGCCGGGCGGTTGTATCTGCCGTAGCCGTGTCCTGCGGTTTGCAGGCGGCTGGAC
>JBBQPD010000801.1:0-3568 GCA_038331535.1 Gemmatales bacterium
CCTTTACCTCCGCGCCCCCCCAGTTCGTCTTTCTACACCCCCTTTCTGTGGGGGGGGGTGTTGGGCCGCCCCCCCCTATTTCTGTTTTTTCCACCCCTCTACTTGCGGCCGCGGCTCCTTAATCGTTTGCAATCATACCGTACCCAGGATCGCGCCCAGCAGATTGTCCTGCGGATAACTGTGCCCGAGGTGCTGGCGAAACCCCTCGGCGAAGGCAACGCCGGCGGTGCGGCCCTGGTGCGCTCCCCAGTCGCGCATCGACTGCACGTAATGATCCATGCCGTGATGTTTCAACAGCCAGTCGCGCTGGCTGGCGTGAGCGGCGAGCATCGCTTCTTTCCGCGCGATCACCGCGCTCACGTCGATGCGGAAGCCCGGCTCGACTGCCCGGCCGAGTAAATCCTTGCCCTCGATCGCGTCACAGTAATACAGGTGGGGGATGTGCGTCAGGGCCGGCGCGTGGTCGCGGCCGAGGAAGACGTTCGGCGCCGGCGCTCCGAAAGCGGCGGCCCGTACCAGAGTGCTGGTCACCTCGTGGTCGAGCATGTAATCGGCCGGGCTGTGCGTCAACACGATGCGCGGCCGCACCTGGCGCAGCAGGCGCACGACGCGCTCCAGCGGCCGTTCCGCGTAGAAGATGAGCAGGTCGCGTTCTTCGACGCAATGGTACGTCGCGCCGATCAGCGCCGCGGCGCTCGCGCCCTCCGCGCGGCGCACACGGGCAATCTCGTCGGGCAGCAGCTCCGTCGAGCCGCAATCGCCGGGCGTCATGCTGGCGATGTGGACTTCCCAGCCGCACTCACGCAGCCGAATGAGCGTGCCGGCGCACAAAAACTCCGCGTCGTCGGGATGGGCGAGGACGCTCAGGACCACGTCGGACATGGGGTTACCTCGTACGTGCTTTGCGTTTCGCGAAACGTAAACCGCCACCGCTTACTGCGTGCGCGGCTCCTTTGCGTCATCCTCGAATTACCACTTGACACCAACCGCCGACAATCTTATTACCCCGCCTCCCGTGCGCGACATTGTATCTCACGCCCTCAGGGTCCAACCCATGAAAGCGACCGACCGCTTTTCCCCGCCGCATCTGCGCCGCGCCGCGGCGCTGCTGGCCCTGCTCGTGTGTGGCGTGGCCAGTCTTGCCCAGACTCCCTCGGCGCCCACGCCGGCCGCCGCGCCGGGTAAAACGATCGTCGCCGACGTGCTCATTCAGGGGAACGTCACGGTCTCCTCACAGGCGATCAAGGCCCAGCTCAGGACGCGCCCCGGTGCGGAATTCAACGACGAGACCGCGCGCGAAGACGTGCGCACTCTCATGGCCAGCAAGCAGTTCGGCAACGTTGAGGTCGTCTCGAACCCCGCGCCGGGGGGCGGCATCCTCGTTTACTTCCTTATCCGCGATTACCCCAACCTCGTCCAGAAGATCATCTACAAGGGGGCCAAACACCCCAGCGACGACGATCTGAACGGTCTGCACTCCGTCCGTCCGAACTCGCCGTTGAACCCCACCGCCAACAAGCTCGCCTGCCAGGCGATCGTGAAGAAGTACAACGACGAAGGCCGACCTTTCGCCGAGTGCCACCTGCTCAAGGGCGACAAGGCGGGCGACACCGAGGTCGTCTTCCAGATCACCGAGGGACCAAAGGTCTCCATCAACAGCATCGCTTTCGCCGGCAACACCTTCGTCAGCGGACCGGTGCTGGCGACGCACCTGAACGCCTCTTCCAGCATCCTCGGCATCGGCGGCACCTACAACCCGCTCATGGTCGATGGCGACATCGGCAAGCTTGAAGAATATTACCGGCAATTCGGCTTCCTCGACGTGAAGATTGCCTGCGAACGCCAGTGGACGCCCAACGGCAGCGAGGTCAATCTCGTCTTCCACATCGTGGAAGGCAAGCGCTACCAGATCCAGGACACGCCGCACGTCACCGGCAACAAGGCGCTGCCGTCGGAGCAGCTGGACCAGATCCTCAAGGTGAAGGCCCACGATTATTTCGATCAGATCAAGATCGACCAGGACAAGCGCAACCTCGGCGACTATTACGGCCTCACCGGCCGCAGCCCGCGCGTCGAGCCGAACGTCGTCTATTCGCCGGACGCTTCGGGACTGGTACGCGTCAACTACCAGGTCGAGGAGCAGCCGATCGCCCGCGTCGGCCAGGTCTTCGTCATCGGCAACGAGCGCACCCGCCAGGAGATCATCCTGCGGCAGCTTGGCCTGTATCCCGGCCAGATTCTGACCTATCCCGACATGCGCGTCGCCGAGCGCAACCTGGCCCGGCTCGGCATCTTCCAGATCACGCCCGACGGCGCCGTGAAGCCGACCGTCACGCTGCTAGACAACCCGAGCGACCCGAACAGCGAGTACAAGGACGTGCTCGTCACCGTGCAGGAGGACAACACCGGCAGCCTGATGTTTGGCGTCGGCGTCAACTCGGACGCCGGCCTGACCGGCAGCGTCGTCCTCAACGAGCGCAACTTCGACATCACGCGCCCGCCCAAGAGCATTGACGACCTGCTGAGCGGCAACGCCTGGCGCGGTGCGGGTCAGGAGTTTCGCGTGGAGGCGGTGCCCGGCACGCAGCTCCAGCGCTACTCCGCCACCTGGCGCGAGCCGTACCTGTTCGATTCGCTGTTCAGCCTCAGCGTCGGCGGCTACTACTACCAGCGGCAATACGACGAGGACGTCGAGGGCCGCCTGGGCGGCCGCGTCACCGTGGGCCGTCGGCTCACCGACACCATCACCGCCAACATCGGCGTCCGCGCTGAGAACGTGAACATCGGCAGCGTTCCGTTCAACGCTCCGGACGATTACACGAGCGTGCTCGGCAACCACTTCCAGCTGGGCACGCGCCTCGGTCTCACCTACGACACGCGCGACTCGGTCGTTCGCGCCACCGAGGGATCGCAGATTGACGTGTCCTACGAGCAGATCGTGGGCGACCGCGTCTTCCCGCTGGTCAACCTGGAGGCGAGCAAGTTCTTCACGGTGTATCAGCGCGCGGACGGCACCGGCCGTCACGTCGTCGCGCTGCACAGCCAGATTTCGTGGGCGGGCGACAACACGCCGGTGTACGAGCGCTACTTCGCCGGCGGTTTCCGCAGTCTTCGTGGTTTCGCCTTCCGCGGCGTCGGTCCGGAAAAGAATGGCTACATGGTCGGCGGCGACTTCCAGTTCCTCAACAGCATCGAGTACCAGGTGCCGATCCTGGCCAACGACAAGTTCTACGGCGTCGCGTTCCTGGACACGGGCACGGTCGAGAGCCGGCCCGACCTCAAGAATTACCGCGTGTCGGCGGGCGTCGGCGTGCGCTTCCAGCTGCCAATGCTCGGCCAGGTGCCGATCGCGCTGGACTTCGGCTTCCCGATCATCAAGGCGGACACCGACCGCACGCAGGTGTTTAGCTTCTGGCTTGGTTTCTCGAAGTGAGTGGGTCGTGAACGAGCCGCGTCCGGCAGGGTGGGGTTTAAGCAGGGGTCCCGGACGGGCGGGGGGGGGTTGTGCGGGTGTGAGGCGGGCGCCCATGCCGGGGCGGGGCGGTTGTGCAGGAGGTTTTCGGCGAGC
>JBBQPD010000802.1:0-3559 GCA_038331535.1 Gemmatales bacterium
CTCACCGGGGGGCTGACGCCCCCCGCTCGCCCGGAGTGAATCGGGGGAGACCTCCGCGATGCGCTACGTCTACTTCACGAAGCTGCTGAAGGAACTCGACGTGCCGGCGCTGATCGGCTTCTGCAAGGAAGTCGGCCTCGACGGCGTCGATCTGGCAGTGCGGCCGGGCTATCCCGTCAACCCCGACAACGCCGCGACGGCGCTGCCGGACGCCATGAAAGCGTTCACGAACGTTGGGTTGACCATCGGCCTCGTCAGCGCGGACACCGGCCTCAACGACGCCGAAGGCAAGTCCGCCAAGTCCCTCTTTGCCGCTTGCGGCTTGGCGGGCATCCCCTCTCTCAAGATCGGTTACTTCCCCTACAAACCACCGCTTGAAGACGCCCTCAAGTCCGCCCGCGCCCGCCTCGCCGGTTTCGCGAAGCTCGCCGAGACGACGAAGGTCAAGGCCTGCTATCACACGCACTCCGGCCTGTACCTCGGCAACAACGCCGCGTCGCTGCGCTTGTTGTTGCAGGATCTCGACCCGCATCACATTGGCGCCTTTCTCGACACCGGCCACACGGCGGTCAATGGCGGTCCATTTCCGCTGGAGGCGGACCTGGTGCGGCCGTGGCTCACGCTGCTGGCGATCAAGGACATGCTCTGGGTGAAGGACAAGAGCGGCTTCCACTCGCACGTCGTCCCGGCCGGCGACGGCATCGTGCGCTGGACGGAAGTCGGCCAGGGCGTGAAGGCGGCGAAGTTCGACGGCACCGTCAGTCTGCACGGTGAATACGAGACGAAAGACCTCGCCGAGCGCAAGGAGCTGGCGAAACGCGAACTGGCGTTTTTGAAGAAACTATTCGCCTAATTCGCCGCTTGCGGCTTAGCTTCCGCCGCCCGCTAAGCCGCAAGCGGCAGAATCCCGGGAGACCACACGCATGTCGCGTCCCACCCGTCGCGAGTTCGGCAAATCGGCGGCCGCCGTCGCGCTCACCGCCGCCTCGGCTTCGCGCGTCCTCGGCGCCAACGACCGCGTCCGTCTCGGCTTCATCGGCGTCGGCAATCGCGGCGATCAGGTGCTCGATGGCTTCCTGCCCCACAAGGACTGCGAGGTCGTCGCCGTCTGCGACATCTATCGTCCTTACGTCGATTTCGCTGCGAAAAAGTCCGGCACTACGCCGAAGACGTTCGCGGATTATCGCGAGTTGCTGGCGTTGAAGGACGTGGACGCCGTCGTCATCGCCACGCCGGACCACTGGCACGCGCTCCAGACCGTCCATGCCTGCGAGGCGAAGAAAGATGTATACGTCGAAAAGCCGCTGTCGCTGTGCGTCGCCGAAGGGCGAGCGATGGTGGCGGCGGCGCGCAAGCACGACCGCGTCACGCAGGTCGGTTTGCACCGGCGCTCGTCGGAGTTCGTGCGCGAGGCGTGTGAGTTCATCCGCAAGGGC
The DNA here is from genome assembly GCA_038331535.1 of Gemmatales bacterium. GTDB lineage: Bacteria > Planctomycetota > Planctomycetia > Gemmatales > Gemmataceae > JBBQPD01. The sequence goes on from JBBQPD010000802.1 coordinate 1,437, forward strand.
GGCCTCGGCCATGTCGCCGTCGTGCGCGCCTTTCACATCCAGAACGAAGCGCCCAAAGGCATCGGCAACCCGGCGAACGGCGAGGCGCCCGACGGCTTCGACTGGGAGGCGTGGCTCGGCCCGGCGCCGAAGGTGCCTTACAACAAGAACCGCGGCTTCTACCGCTTCCGCTGGTTCTACGACTATTCCGGCGGCCAATTGACGAACTTCGGCGTCCACTACCTTGATGTGATCCACTGGGCGCTGGGCCACGACGCGCCGCTGGCGGTGACGGCGATGGGCGGCAAGTTCGCCGTCGAAGACAACCGCGAAGTGCCCGACACGCTCGAAGTGATGTGGACCTATCCGGGCAACACGCTGGTGACGTTTTCGCAGTACAACGCCAGCGCCGCTCCTGCCTGCTGGCCGCGCGCCGAGGTCGAGTTCCGCGGCACCAAGGGGACGCTGTATCTCTACGGCAACGGCTTCGAGGTCGTGCCGGAGGTGATGACGCCGAACGAGTTCCCGCCACGTTCGCCCATCGACCGTAACATCGAGAAGGGCTGGCGCATCGGCGCCAAGACGGTGATCGAAGCGCTGAAACGCACCGGCGGCAAGGCTGATACGGCGGACCACGCCCGTAACTTCCTCGACTGCGTCAAGAGCCGCAAGCCGTGCAACTGCGATGTGGAGCAGGGCCACCGCGACACGTCGGCGGCGCTGATCGGCAACATCGCTCATCGCACGAAGACGTATCTGGAGTGGGACGCGAAGGCCGAGCGCTTCACAAACAGCGCGGCGGCGAACCGGTTGCTGTCTTACGAATATCGCAAGCCGTACCGGCTGCCGACGTGAGGGCGCCGGTCGCGCATAACGGCAAGCCGCGGTAATCTCTCGGTGCCGCGCGCTCGAAGGGTTGGCTTTCATGCTGCGATTTTCCTGCCCCGGCTGTTCACTCACCTTGCAGGCGCCGCCCACCCAGGCCGGCGCCTCCGTCCTCTGTCCCAAGTGTCAGCGCTCGCTGCGCGTACCCGGCGCCGCACCGCCCCCGCCACCCGTGCCAGCCTCCGCTGCGGTCGCGGCGTGGCACTTCATGCGTAACGGCCAGCGCGGCGGCCCGGTGAGCCTGGCGCAGTTGCAGCAGTTTTTGCAAGCCGGGCACTTGCTCATTACCGACCACGTCTGGAAAGAAGGCATGGGCGCCTGGGTCACGCTCGGTTCCATGCCGGCGTTCCGGCCGCCGGCAGCGCCTCCTTCCCTACCACCGTCTCCCGACACGGCCGCCCCGCCCCCGAAAGAATCACTGTCCCGGCGGCTGCTGAACCGCGGCATCGACAAGTTCCTTGGAAAGCCGGGCGACGACGCGAAAAAAGACGACGAGCCGAAGAAGCCTGACGTTGCGGCGGCCGACGCACCGGGGACGGGTAAGGACCAGCGCCTCGCCGCCTGGGTCTTCGGCTCCATCCTCCTCGTCTTTTTCCTGGCCGTCTTCCTGTTCGCCCCGCCGGAGCTACCCGGCTACAAGCAGCGCATGCTGGCCTTCAGCTCCGCGCTGCTCGCCGGCCTGTTCGGCTACTTCCTCACCGGCACGGCCAACGTCGAAATCAAAGGTTTGAAGAACGTTTTCGGCGAGGTCGGCGCCAAACTCACCGGCGGCGTCGCCCTCTTCGTCGTCGTGCTGGTCTGGTGGCTGAGTCCCCTCGCCCCCGTCGGCATCGAGAAGCAACTGGGAGACATCAAGGCCGACACGGAGACCCTCAAAGGGGATACGAAAGAGATCAAAGAAGGGGTGCAAGAACTCGGCAAGCTGGGCGGCCTGATCGCCAAGCCGGAATCGGCGCGCGATTACTATTACAACGCCCTCGTCTACAAGAAGAAGGGCGACTCGGCCAACGCCTTGCGTGCGCTGGAGAAGTATTTCACGCTGGAAACGAAGGAGTATTTCGACCCGTACGAGGTCTACGCCGACTGGCTGGCGGAACAGTTCGACGCGGACAAAGCCGTCCGCACGTTGAAACAGTTACAGGCGCGGAAGCCCGACAGCAAGTCCGCCAGACTGGCGGCGATTGCCGCGGAACGAGGGCCGGACGCGGTCGGAAAACTGCAAGACTTTCTCCGCCAGCACCCCGATTTCCTGCCCGCCT
>JBBQPD010000803.1:0-3557 GCA_038331535.1 Gemmatales bacterium
TGGTCATGGCCCAGGATCCTGAGCTGCTGCTAATCGACGAGCCGGTCGCCGGCATGACGCCGCGCGAATCGGAGCGCACCGGCGAGCTGCTGCTGGCGATGGCCCGCAAGCAGGCCCTGCTGGTGATCGAGCATGACATGACCTTCGTCCGCCAGATCGCCAGCAAGGTGACGGTGCTGGACGACGGCATGATGCTATGCGAAGGCACGGTTGAAGAGGTTCAGCGCGACCCGCGCGTCATCGAGGTCTACCTCGGCCACGATTTCGAGGAAGCGGCGCATGCTCCTGTCCGCGCCGACGACCGCCATGCAATCGAACCGCGCCGCGTCGGCGCCGACGTGATGGCCGCGCCGCAACTGGCCGGTGGTGCGAGGTGAGCGGCAGCACAATACGCTCTCTAGGCTCTGTCGATTACGGGACGAAAAATGCAGGATCGCCGCGGAGTTGTATCGTTCGGTAGCGCGGAATCCCCTTGCTAACCCGGAGCCGCCATGACAGACTGAACGAGTCGCCGAAATAACGGAGAGCGGCCATGAGTTTGCAAGATTTGGAATCCGCCGTGACGCGCCTTCCGGACACCGAATTGGCTACGTTTGCGCGCTGGTTCGAAGAGTTCCTGGCCGATGCCTGGGATCGCCGTATTGAGGCAGACATCCAGGCGGGACGGCTTGACGAAGCGGGGCGGCGGGCGGACGCCGACTTTGAAGCGGGTCGATGCACTCCGTTATGAACCATTTCGCCACGCCGGACTTCTGGTTCTGCCAGCGCCGCTTGCCCCTGAAGGTGCGTGAGCTGGCGGATAAGAACTTTGTCCTGATGCGCGACGACCCGCATCACGCATCGGTTCGTCTGAAAAAAGTTGGAGCGTTCTGGTCGGCGCGGGTGGGGTTGCACTACCGTGCGCTGGCACGCGAGCGCCCGGAGGGACTGGTCTGGTTCTGGGTCGGCCATCACACGGAATACGACCGACTGATTCAGTCCTGAGGGCTAACAGACAATCCGCTGTAGCCGCAGGCTTTAGCCTGCGGCAGCCCGTCGCAAGCTAAAGCTTGCGACGACAGAACGCCTGTCCGTCTGAGTGTTGTCCGCTGGTACTAGGCGAGCAAGATGCTGAACCATTTACTCCATCGGACCAGACACACGAACCCGGCGCTTCGAGTTGTGACGTCACGCCTGCGTGAACCTGCTACTGATCTGATCGTTGACTCGCTCCCCTGGCGTGTCGCGGCGAATCGATCTTCCCTTGTTCCCCGCGAAACCTGATGCTGACGATCGAAAATCTCTCGGTGTCCTACGGCGAGACGCGCATCCTCCGCGACGTGAGCCTGGCGGTGCCGACCGGCAAGGTCGTGTGCCTGATGGGCCGCAACGGCGTCGGCAAAACGACGCTGCTGAAAAGCCTGATGGGCCTGCTGCCGGCGCGAACCGGCCGCATCACCTTCAACGACCGCGACCTGACGCGCCGACCTCCGGAAGACCGAGCACGAGCCGGCCTCGGCTACGTCCCGCAGGGCCGTGAAATCTTCCCGCAGCTAACCGTTGAGGAAAACCTGCACGTCGGCATGTTGGCCAACCCCAACAAGCTTCGCTCCATCCCGAACTACGTCTTCGAGTACTTCCCGATCCTCAAGCAGTTCCTGCAGCGCAAGGGCGGCGTCCTCAGCGGCGGCCAGCAGCAGCAGCTCGCCATCGCCCGCGCCCTGGTGGCCGGGCCAAAGCTGCTCGTCCTCGATGAGCCAACCGAAGGGATTCAGCCGTCCATCATTCAGCTTATTCAGCGGGTGCTGGAACAGTTGAAGGCCGGTGGTAAAGTCTCGGTGCTGCTGGTCGAGCAGTACTTCGAGTTCGCCCTGAAATTGGCGGATAGTTACTATGTCATGGAGAAGGGCGCCATCGTGATGCAGGGCGCCATCGCCGACATGGACAAGGAGGCGATCAAGCCGTATCTGGCGTTTTGAGGGCGCGCGAAACGGCAAGCCGGTGAGGCGTCCATGAGGATCGGCAACTTTGTTCGTATCGTGCTGATCGCGGCGGCGCTGACGGCGTATACCGCCTGGGCGCGGAACCCCGCAAGTCCCCGCCTCACTCTGAGCGGCGACACCGTTCCCACGCCGGACGGCATTCCGCTCGTCGATCTCTCCGAAGCCGAAGCCTTGTGGCAGCAGCCGACCACGTTGTTTCTCGACGTGCGCACCGCGTCCGATTATGCCGTCGGCCACATTGAAGGCGCCATGCACCTGTCCTATGAAACGTTCGCCGAGCGCCTGCCGGAGCTGAAGCCGCGGCTGCAACGGGCCGGGGCGTTAGTCGTATACTGCAAGTCAGTCGATTGCGGCAAGAGCCTGTGGGCCGCCATCGCGCTGCGCAACGCCGGGCTGACGCAGGTGGTCATCTATCCGAATGGTTGGCATGAGTGGGTTCTCGCCGGAAAGCCCTCCTTCAAAGCCGAGCGTTAACCTGCGCTTGCGTTTCGCGCGTTCCCCTTTGCTCGAACTCCTCTGTCGCTATCTGCTCGCCATCGTCTTCCTTCTGACGGCAGCGCAGAAACTCCTCCATCTCACCGATTTCATCGACCTGCTCGTCTCGCACGACCGGCTGCCGACTCCTCTAGCGCGCACCTTCGGGCTATTCATCCCCTGGCTGGAGCTGACCTGCGGCTACTGCCTGCTGCTCAACGTCGCGCGGCGCGAGGCGGCGGTGCTGGTCGGTATTCTGCTGGTCGTCTTCGCCGGCTATATTTTGTCGCTGCCTCCCGGAGTGGACTGCGGTTGTTCGCCGTTCCCGAAGAAGCTGCCGGCGTTCGAGTCGCGCGGCTGGTTAGTGCTGCGCAACCTGTGCTTGTTGGCGTGTGCCGTGCGCGTCTCCTGGCGGCCGGCGCGGGGATCGACCGACACCACAGCGGCCGGTAAGATGTCGGTTGACCATCCACCGCGGGAGGAATCATGACAAAGACCGATATCGTGGACATGCTCGAATTCGTGCGCAAGAAGACGAATGACCTGCTCGACGTCGTGGCGAAAATGCCGGACGCGGCGGCAGCCCTCGCTTGGCGGCCGGGTCCAGGCCGTGCCCATCTGGCGTGGCAGCTGATGCACGTCGCCGCGACGGATGACCGCCACCTGTACGTCCGCATGAAGGGCGGCGCCGACGCGAAGGAGCCGGAGACCGTCAAGCGCTTCGCCGGCGGCAGCACGCCGGACGACGCCGTTCCGAGCGTGGACGAGATTCGCCGCTACCTCGGCGACCGGCGCACGGAAATGCTCGATCACCTGCGCAGTCTGGACGACGCCGCGCTGGCGACGAAGCCGAACGACAAGGCGCCGTGGACGTATCAGGAATGGGTGCGCGTCCTGGTGTGGCACGAGGCGCATCATCAGGGGCAGGCGCATCTGACGCTGAACCTGTACAAGGCGGCGCATGGGGTGAAGTGAGCCGCTCGCGGGTTAGATTTTGGGGGGGATCCCCCGCAACAGAAAAACCCCGGGGGGTGACGCGCCCCCCGCACCCAAATGGGCGGGGAAGGCCGGGGGGCGCGCGGGGGGGGGGTGGGAAGGGGG
>JBBQPD010000804.1:0-3553 GCA_038331535.1 Gemmatales bacterium
GTGATAGCTATCAGCTAATAGCTGTCAGCAAGAACTCCGCTGGGCTTCTCGGTTCCGAGGTAAGATCACGTTCATGCTACCGCACCACGTTTCGCGCGGTTCTGCGCCGCCTTCATCTGGAAGCGCAACAGCACATTACCCAGCTGAATGCGGTCGCCGTCCTGCAAGGAGACTGACTGCGGCACCGGCATGTCGTTGACGCGCGTGAACTCGGGCGGGGCGCCGTTGTTGACCAGGGCGTAGCCCGGTCCGACCCGGCAGATGAGCGCGTGGTGCTTCTCCACCTTCATGTCGCGGAACAGGGCGATGTCCACGTGTTCGTCGCGTCCCAGCTCGATTTTCGGCTTATCGAGCGGATACTCCCGGCCTTCCTGCCAGCCGCGCATCACCTTCACGCACGCCGGCCGTAGCACGCCCTGCACCAGCGCCGACAGTGAGCCGATGCTGGCGCCGAGGATGATGAAACCGACAGCGCCGGATAGAGCGGCGTCCGGTCCCTTGCCGAGCGTCAGCAAATAGGTCAGGCCGTAAAAGGCGCCGCCGACGAAGCCGCCGACGGCCCCGCCGAGCGTGCCGTAGCTGAACTTGCCGAGCGATCGGGCGGCTATGCCCTCGCTCATGCCGACGAAGAGGCCCAGCAACATCATGCCGAGCCCGAAGGAGAACATGCAGCCGACGAAGTTGCCGATGCCGGCACGGTCGCCCTTGCTGAGTACCTTGAGGACGAGGACGTAGTTCAATTGCTCGCCGAGGAACATGCCGACGGCGCCGCCGATCAGGCCGAGCAACACGCCGTAACTGGCCAGGCGGACGAAGCGCAAGAACGAACGGTCGCGGACGGCTTCGACGCTGACAACCCAGTAACCGATGGCTCCGCCGACCAGGGCGCCGCCGAGCAGAATCTGGCCCGTGATTGCATCGTCGGCGGGATTCTTTGCGCAGAAAACGCCCATCAGCAGCCAGCCGAGCAGGCCGCCCAGGCCGCCGAAGACGGCATTGAAGTAGATGCGGACCAGCAGCGCCATGGAGCCGTTCTCGGTGTGGGCCGTCGCGGAATCGCTACAGAGGTTTGTATCTTCCGCACCGCGAGAATGCAACGGGCGAGCGGGGGGCGTCAGCCCTCCGGTGCCTCACCGGGGGGCTGACGCCCCCCCGCTCGCCAGGTTAGTGCTACAATTCTTGATAGACACGCCCGCGTCTCCGCACTTCAACCTCGGAGTCGGCTTCTCATGCGCCGCATTATCTTTCTCGCGCTGGGCGTCCTGGAAATCGGCGCCGCCGGCGTTCTCTTTGCGTTCGTCTGGCAATTGCCGGGACCGGCCGACGTTCACGACAAGGTCGGCCGCATCGAGCGCGTGAGCCGGCAGACCAGCACACAGGTCCGCAATCTCCGTCACCAGGTCCACATCTTGCGCGAGGGTCAACCGCAAGCGCGGCTGCTGGCCCAGGAGCTGAAGGAACGGCTCCGTTATCTCGGCGAACACCTCAACAGCCAGCACGTCGATTACCACTCGCTGCGCGCCCTGCACGATGCCTTCGGCGACGCGGCGCAAGGCTTGGACGTTCTGTCGTCCGAGCCGGTCGCGCCGGACGGTTTCGCGCAAATCGCCATGGCGCTGGCCTTCACGGCGGACTTTCTCAACGCGGTGCAGGTGCGGGATATGGCCCGATTGCTGCGCTCGGGCACGGAAGGGTTGGGCCGCACGGCGGCGCGCTGGCCCGAAATGCGGAAGAACCTGCGCGACTCCGCCGAGCTGATGCGCGACACGCAAAAACAGTTACGCGTCGTCCTCGACAATCGGCCGTCTTACGAGGCGTCGCTGCGCCAGTCGCGCACGGTGGTTGAGGGTCTGTCCGCCGCCGTGCCGATGTACACGGATCAGTGGGGCAAGGATCTGGCGGATCAGGAACGCGCACTGGCGAAGTTGGGCACGAGCATCGACGATTTGTCGTCCGTGATGCCGGAGGTGCAGGCGGTCGGCTCTCGCCTCATGGTGATGACGCGCCTGCTGCTGAGCCTGCTAGGCGCGATCTTCCTGCTGCACGGCGGTTATCTGGCGATCAACTTCTGGATGCGGCAGTAACCCAATGCAGAAGTCAGAATGCAAAAGTCAGAATGAAAACCATTCTGACTTCTGCATTCTGACTTCTGCATTTCCTCAATACCCCCATTCGCCGCTGCCGCCGGCCTCGGACTTGCCGCCGTAGCGGAAGTGCCAGCCCTCGGCGGCGCGGACGCTGTGCAGGTCGTCCATCGTCAGGCCGTAGCGCTTGAACCACGGCGTCGCCTTCGCCTTGACCAGGGCGTCGATCTGTTTGACGCGCTCGACGGCCTCGGTGCGGGCGAACTTCTCGCGAGCCGCCGGGCCGTCCTGCAGGAAGAACTCCTTCCAGAACGCCCGGCCGCCCAGGATGCCGCTGGCGCCGTTCTCGACCGCCATCTCGACCTGTTTCTTGTAATCGGCGAAGTCCACGCCGGCGCTGAGCAGCACCCAGGGCCGTTCGCTGGCGGCGTCCAGCGCCTTGACATTGTCGCGCAGCTGGGCATCGGTCTCCTGGCCGAGGTGGCCGGGGAACTCCGCCTTGTAAACGTCGCAGAACCGGCTCAGCTGGCGGGCGCTCTCGATGACCGTCGCGGCCTTGCGCGCCTTGTACTCCTTGCTCTCCTTTTTCTCGCCGCCGAACGGGAAGGCGACGGTCTCCAGCAGCAACAGGATGTCGTGCTTCTGACACTCCTGGTAGACCTGCTGGACGAGGTTGTACTGGTGTTCGGCGCTGGCCGGCTCGGTCGGCTCGAACGGGGCGAGCAGCTTGACCGCGTCGGCGCCGCAGCGCTTGATCTTGGCGACGCCCCAGCCCGGCTCGATGTCCATGAGCGGGGCGCCGACGTGGTTCTTGCTGCCGCCGGACTTCTCGACGCGGACGAGGATGCCGGACTTCGCCGGAATGTTGTAGCTGGCGACGCTGTTCCAGACGCCGTAGTAGCCGTCCACGAGGATGGCGCTGGACACCGGGCTGAGGGCGGAGGCCAGCACGATCTTGGCTTCGACGATCTCGCTGAAGGTGGGGTCGCGCCCTTCTTCCGGGTTCTTCGGATTGGTCTCGCCTTTCTTCTTGTTGGCGTCCTTCATCATGGAGATCATGGAGCTGTTCTGGTCGGTGGCGACCATCGTCAGCGTGCCGTTGTCGTTGCAGATGCGCTGCAGCCCGCGGAGCTTGCCGGGGGTGAGCTGGAGGCCGAGGAGTCGGGTGACGCTCAGCGGGCCGCGCAGATCGGACATGGTGAATCCCTCGCTAGTGCGTAACGGGCGCTTCTCACGACGGTCAATCGCCGCTCATTTTAGGGCCGCGGGTCGAAATGGCGAGCGGGCGCCTCCGCGAGGAGCCGCGCACGTAGTAAGCGGCTTGACAACCGCTTACTGCGTGCGCGGCTCCTCAGTGACAACCGCTTACTGCGTGCGCGGCTCCTCAGTGACAACCGCTTACTACGTGCGCGGCTCCTCAGTGACTACCGATTACTGCGTGCGCGGCTCCTCAGTGACATCCGCGTACT
>JBBQPD010000805.1:0-3529 GCA_038331535.1 Gemmatales bacterium
CCCCCGCTTCGCCCCCGTCTTCCCACCCCGTAGGGGGCGCCTGCCCCCCCCCCCCCACCGCCCCGCCCCCGACTAAGGGGTCCTGCACCCCCGTTTACGGGGGCCGCGGCTCCTGAAATGCAGAGCCTCGTTCCCGCTTACTTCGTGCGCGGCTCTGAAATGCATGACTCGGCACTCTTGAGAGCATTATTGTAGCCGGAAATTTTTCCGCGCTGCCGCCATCATCGCCGTCCACAAACCCGACACGACCTGCACAGTCGCCATGACCCGTAGAACCCTGCGCGCGAGCATCATTTGTTCGCACGGAATGCAAGATATGCCGTTGATCGCAATTGAAATTCGATCTACCGTGAAGGAGAGGAACGGCCATCGGCGGCCGTTGACTATCCGCAGCAGGGATGTTGGCTTCCGCAGCCTCGGGCGTGGGACGACTTCGGTCGTGCTCTCCGAGAGGGAGAACTGAATCATGAACATCCGCAAACTGACCTCGGGGCTGATGGTCGCGGTCGTCCTGGCCGCGACGGGTTGCTGGCATCACACCGACAAGTGCGCTTGCCCGCCGAAGACCGCTTGTTGCCCGCCGCCAGGCGTATCGGGTTCTATCCCGCCTTCCGGCCCGCCGCCGTCGGTCCAGTATTATTACGGGCCTCCTGGGGCCGTTCGCTAACATCAAGCCATTCGTGAGAATCCCGCCCCCGAGCGCCGTCGGCGGGCGGGGAACTGTCATCATGCGCCCTTCTTACGCCTAGCGCATTGAGCGCCCACTCCGCGCCAGCGCCGCGACCGGTAGGCCTTCGCGCCCTGCTGGGATAAAAACACCTCGAATCGCTCTCCGACCGATTGCCCCGCCTCTTCGCGGGCGCATACTTCTGTCGGTACGTCATCCGCGGAAGACGCACCGAGTGCCCAAGGACAGTGGCCTCCGGTCCCTGGGCCGGATAGCCCGAGGAATCGAGGAGTCAACCCCATGCGCTTGCGCTGTCTGAACTACCTGGTTATCGTCGTCGCTGTTGTGATGGCTTCCGGCTGTTGCTGCCACCGCTGGAGCGAACGCCGGGCTGCACGGCATGCTCACAAGATCGGCTCAGCAGGCTGTGATAGCTGTTCGTCGTCTTTCTACACTCCCTGTGATTGCAACGCACCCATCGGCCCGCCGATCATCGCACCGACGCCGATCGGTCCGATGCCCAAAGCGGGCACACTGTCCTTGAGCCGTTAAAAATAGCTCCCAGGTTAAGGGCCGGCGCCAGCCCCGCCGGCCCTTTTCTGCTGAGATATTACGGCCGTTCAATAGGTGTCTTGCCATCCAATGGCGGCGGGTTAAAGATCTTGAACCCGGTCATCCGCCACGGACCATCCGTGTCGCGTAGGAAGGTCGCCTCGCACAGAAAGTGCGGCGTGGTTCCCAAGCGCGCCGCTTTCGGCTTGGCATTGAAGGTCACCCTCAGCGAACCGTCGGCTGCCGGAGTTCCGCCGTCCGGGAACGCGACGTCCCAGATCGCCAGTTCCTCGATCAACCGGCCGCTCAAGCGGGAATCGACATAACCGCGGAACGCCGACCGGTCCATCCCCCACACGGAAAACTTCGGCGACAGATGGGAGATGATCCGGTCCGTATTCCCCGTCTTCACTTCCTCGGCCATCTCAAACAATTGCCGCTTCACCTGCTCGCGATCCGTTTCCACAACGCGGTCGAGCACAAAGTACAGGCCGATGAGGGCCGCCGCGATAGCTCCGGCGGCGAGCAACGCCCGCCTCTTGCCCTGGTTGCCGAGATACAACAATCCCACGGCCGCCACGCCAAGCAGAACGTAAACACTCGTGCGTCCTTCAAAGAGCCAGTCAAACACGGAAGCCCCTTCGCAGCTGCTGAATTGTGATCCATACACCTTTCTATTCCTGTTGAGCTTCTTTTGGTTTACTTTCTGCTGGGAGAGGGTAATTGCTCCGCGACAGGATGAATCGATTGGGCCATAACCAGTCTGCCGCTTTTCAGCCTGAAAGGCTGATTCTGGCAGCCCAGGGCAACGCCCTGGGGACGGGGAACATGCGGATGCAGGGGTTCGTCTCCATCCCCCAGAGCGTTGCCCTGGGCTGGTAGAATCAGCCTTTCAGGCTGAAATGCGCAAGACCCGTCACGCTCAAACGATTGGAGATTCGTTCATGTCCGACAAACTCGTGATCGGTTGCGGTTATCTCGGCCGTGTGGTCGCGGCGCGCTGGCGCGACGCCGGACATCGTGTCTTCGCCACGACGCGCAGTACGCAGCGAGCCGAGGAATTACGAGCCGCCGGACTCGAACCGATCGTCTGCGACGTGCTCCGCCCCGACAGCCTCGCTGCTTTGCCGAGGTCCGCGGACACGCTGCTCTATGCGGTCGGATTCGACCGGACAGCCGGCCTGTCGATGCGCACCGTCTACGTCGAAGGGCTGGCACACGTCCTCACCGTGCTCGATGGTTGGGCGGGCCGTTTTCTGCACATCAGCAGCACCGGTGTTTACGCGCAAACCAGTGGCGAGGAGGTTGAGGAGTCCGTCGAGACTCATCCGACGGAGGAGGCGGGGCGCGTCGTACTTGAGGCCGAGCGGTTGCTCCACGAACGGCGGCCGGACGCAGTGGTTCTCCGGTTCGCCGGCATCTACGGGCCGGGAAGAGTGATCCGCCTTCGCGAGATTCGCGCGGGCGAAGTGCTCGTCGGCGATGCGGACAAGTGGTTGAACCTGATCCACGTTGAGGACGGAGCGTCGGCGGTGGTCGCCGCCGGCGAATGTGCTCGTCCGGGCACGGTTTACAATGTCTGCGATGACCGTCCGGCGCGACGGCGTGATGTGTACACGTTTCTCGCTGAGTTGTTGAATGCGCCGGCTCCGCGCTTCAGCGCGCCCGCGCCGAATACGGATCGCGTCAATCGGCGCATCGTCAACCGGCGCATGAAAGAAGAATTGGGCGTTTTCCTTCGCTTTCCAAGTTTCGTGGAGGGTATCTCCGCTGCTGTCCGCGGATAACCGGGCGGTGGCGCCAGGCGCAATCCGCAAACTCGTCAAGTTCGGCACCGATTATCACCGATGAAGGATACGGGGAATCGTCGCTGAGGCGGGGAGCGAGAAGCTATGTGGCCGGGACAGGTCGCGACAACCGGTTGGCGCTGGGCCGTGCCGGGTCTGATCTTTTTCGTCGCCGGCTGCGGCCATATCCCCGGACTCGACCGCGCCCTGCTCGCCGACCGTACACCCGCCGCCCATCGTACCGACCAATCTTCGCACTACGTCGTCCGTTGCCCAGACGTGCTCGCTTTCCAAATTGAAGGAAAACCCGATTGGAGTGGAGACCGGACCATCGAGGCGGACGGCCGCGTCTGGTTCGACGCGGGCACACCCGTTCGCGTGGACGGACTGACGATCCTGGAGGTCGGCGGCACCACAGCACGGCTGCTTAAACTGCCGCCTGAGACCGTGCGGGTCCAGGTGGCCGGTTATCACAGTCAGAAGCTGTATCTGTTCGGCGAGGTCAGCGGTCTGCAACAGGCCG
>JBBQPD010000806.1:0-3526 GCA_038331535.1 Gemmatales bacterium
ATGGAACTGGCCGAGGCGGACCGTGGGTTCCTCCGACAGCTCACCGCCCGGTTTGACGTGATGGTTGCACCGGACGAACTGGTCGCCGCAACGCGTCAGGCGATCGCGGACGCGACTGCCTTCGACACGCGGGACATCAACCGCAACTTCGCCTACGACCATCAAGCCTACGGCGAGGTGAAACGCAACTTGAGCCGCTTGATCGGCTCGGGCCAGTTGCGGCAGGCCATGCCGCTGGCGCTGGAGCTGATGAAGCGAGGAAGTTACCAGGTCGAGATGAGCGACGAAGGGATGATGACCGGGGAGATCGAAGACGGCTTGAAGGTGGTCCTTGAGGCCCTCAAGGAGAGCGATTTGCCAGCGGCCGAGGTGATCGCCTGGTGCTCGGCGATGCTTGAGAGCGACCGGATCGGCTTCATCGTCCGTGAGCCACTTCAATCGTTGCGAACTCACTTCCAGACGATCGCAGCACAATAGCCGAGCGGCCGGTCACCGACCGTCAACGAAAACAGCTGCCTCCCGCCCTCGCCCAGCATTCATTGAGCGCCACCGAGGATTCTTCAACGCCCGCTGACTAACCTCCCAGCCTGGCACCGGCGGGTTCACTTTTTACACGCCCGCCGGAAGGACACGACCTTCTCTGCGGGTGGACGACAAGGTTTGCGCCCCTTCTGATTCAACCTGATCGTCGGTATTGACGTCGCCCGGTCGCCGCATCTTGCCGTTTTTTCCAGTAGGCCTCCAGAGGTTCGGTTTCGCTCAGGTGATCGGCTCGGAGTTTGAGGATCGCTTCGGCTCCCACCTCCGACCAGAACTTCTCCGTCCCCTTCACACGCCGGTTGAAGCGCTTCACCGTCGATTCGATGTGGCTGGATGTGATCGGCAGGCCGTCGCGGCGATACGCGTCGTACTGCATCCGAGCTTGGTGGTTGCTCAGGTAGCTCAACGCCTCGGCAACGACCTTCCGGGGACTGGTCTCCGGGTCGTCTTTTTGGGGAAGACCCAGGGCGGTCCCTCGCGTCTCCAACTCCCCAATGACCATCTTGACTTGGCCACTCCAAACCAGGCTGATCCAACGGACGTACAACGGCCAGCCTTCACGAAACGGGCGACCGGCTGTCGCGGCGGCAAATACATACGACAGCGCGTGGATGAAATCGAGGATCGCCACGTAGTCACTGAACCATTTCTTGTGGGTCGACCAGTTGACCGCCGCGCCGTCGGCCACGAACGCCTTCCGGTTGGCCGCCGCGAACCCACGCGCCCAGGCCGCTTGGGCCAAGACGTCGCGAAACTTGTCCCAGGGGCAACGGCCCGCCACCATCGTTTGCACCAGCGGCTTGGGCCTCCATTCCGAGTCGCAGTCGGGCACCTCTTCGTCCTCGGACGCGGTCTCGGGAGGTTCGGCGACCGCGTCCTCGGTAGCCGCCACTGCCGACTTGATCTCGCGGGCCAATTTGAGGATCCGTGTCGGATCGATGAAGGTTTCGGGGATCTCCGGGCAGGGGTCGGTGGCGGAAGCCTTGCCGGTCATTGTCATCAGCAACCCGATCTTGTCTTCCCGCCAGTGCCCTCGTCGCGGTGCCGCCTCCGTGTCGACGACGGCCTCCAATTCGCCACGGTCGAGGATCTGCAAACGACCGCCGTCCATTTCCACCACCGCCAGGTCGGGAGGCCTGGCGACCGGCGAGCGGACCTTCTCCATCAACGGCAAGTCGAGAAACTCCCGGACGACTTGCTCCTGCTGGTCGAGCCGTTCCTGCCCAATCCGTTGGGTCAGACGTTCGACTTGTTTCTCGGCGATCTTCAGGCCGGCCAGCGCCGCCAACGCCTCGCTCCCCTGCGCGAACGAGGGGTGTTGGGTTCCGGCATAAACGACTTTCTTGAGGACCGCCGGGCTATGGCCGCCCCGGTCCATCCCCAAACTCCGCGACTGAGGGGAAAAAAGCGGCCCGACATCGTGGGCAATAGCGTTTCGGTTCGTCCCATCGGGCCGTGCCCACTTGAGTGGCCACAGCCCGTGGTTCGACGTGCTCGGTGGGCGTGATCGGCCCCTGACACCCGCTACACCGTTCCGCTTCAGCGGGGACGGTGGCGGCCTGACGCGCCACGGCTTGTTCGATCATGTTCCGAGAGATCGCCTGCCCGAGTTGAACGGCGATGTCTTCCAGGTCGGCGAACTTGGTACCCCAGGGCAGGCCTTCGGTCCCATAGACCCGCTCGATGAAGTGTTTTGCGACGCCCTTGAGGTAGTTCTCCAGGTCCGCCACGACGACCGAATTGTCCTGGCTTTGCACCATCCCTGGCTCCTTGCAAGAGTTGCGTGTCAAACAGCGGTGGGATTCCCGAGGGTCAGCATACACCCAAAGGCTTGGCGGCGCAAAGCATGTCGTCCACCCGGACAGGGCCATTCACTGTTTGAAGATACCCAGCTTGGCGAAGAGATCATCGACGCGGGCGGCATTCCGCCTCAGCGCCTCGGCGATGTTGGTGACGCCCGTCGAGCGTAGAAAGCCGATCGTCGCATTCCGAATCGCCGCCATCACTTCGGGGCCGGAATGCTTCCGAATCCGGCTCGCATCCTCGCCGAGGGTGACGTCGCGCACGTAATGCGACCTGTTTTCGATCGACCAATGGCCGCGCGCCCAGCGGAGTAGCTCGGAGGCTCCGGCCACTGTCCGGGGGACGCTGGTGATGAAGTAGCGGGTTGCTTCGGTGCGCTCACCGGCAACAACAACTATTTCGCCCCAGCATTCAGCGGGCGGCTCGACAGCGGCAAGCACGGGAACCTGAACGTCTTCTGGGATCACCCCAGCCGGCCGTGCCCGGGCACCGGGATGCTCTCCAGTCGGCACTTCCCCGACGATTTCAACGGCAACTTCCTCAACTGCAACGTCATCAGCATTCAGGGCATCTTCCGCGTGAAGGTGTCGGAGCAGGGATCGGGCCTGCACGGCGAGACGCTGGAGAACCTGATCACCAGCACCGACCCGAACTTCCGCCCCAGCGCGGTGAATGTCGGCCCCGACGGCGCAGTCTATTTCCTGGACTGGCACAAGCCGTTGATCGGCCACATGCAGCACCACATTCGCGACCCGAACCGCGACCACGACCATGGCCGGGTCTACCGCATCACGTACGAAGGCCGCCCGCTGCTGAAGCAGCCGAAGATCGACGGCCAGCCGGTTGAGGCGCTGCTCGAAGTGCTGAAGACTCCGGAGAACGACGTCCGCACACTGGCGAAGGTCGAGCTGGGCAAGCACGATGCGGCGGAAGTGATCCCGGCCGTGAAGAAGTGGGCCGCCGCGCTCGACAAGGTTGACAAGGCCTACGAGCACCACATGGCCGAGGCGCTGTGGGTGTGCCAGTGGATGAACGTGGTGGACGCGGACCTGCTCAAGCGGCAGCTCCCCTGCGCGGTGGGGATGGCCTTTGCGCAGGAGATTGACCGGTACAACATCTTCCACGCGGCGCGGCTGGCGATGCAGCGGGCAGTGGACCGGCTCTCGCCGCGGCCCGAGTACCT
>JBBQPD010000807.1:0-3518 GCA_038331535.1 Gemmatales bacterium
TCGTGCCAATGCGTCTCAACGGTTGCGATAGGAGAAAAGGAACACGGCTCGTGTCCTTGCTTTTTGGAAAAGAGCTGGGCACGTTGATTATTGTCCTCATCCAACCAACGTGCCCGTCCCTTTTATTTTATCCAAACCGACCCACGCTCGTGGTCGTCCGCGGAGTAGTCTACTCACCGGGCTGAGGCGACGAGGGCCTAAATGGCTTCAACCGCTTGGAAGTGGCATCAATCACGAGTGTGGACGAGCGGGGCCAGCAAAGCAGGGCGGACGAGAAATCCAGATCGCCTGCCACCGACGAGGGAAGCACGATCGTGTCACCGTTCTCCGGTAACACGAGCCGCAAAGAGATCGGGCAATGGGAGACCTTCTGCTGAGAGTTCCCGAGCCGCATGACCTTTACCGAGAAGTGCGAGGGAGATGGAAGGTACGGGTTGATGTTTAGGTATGTGTAGGGGACGACGACAAGAGGTGGGCATTCATTGATGCAGGGATTGAACACAAGGTGACAGCCAGAGAACCGGGCCGCAAACTCGGTGGGGGGAGTGGAAGCGAACATGTCGACGCTGGTCACTGTCATGGCAGCGAAGTGGTCCATCACCGCGACTTGGTCGGCGAGCGCGAAGACGTCCTCGCGGTCGTGAGTCACCACGACCATGGCCGTCTGATCGACCCGCTTCTTGACCAGCGACCTGAATTCGTCGCGCATGACCACGTCGAGGGAGGAAAAGGGTTCGTCGAGCAGAAGTACGGAGGGGCGAATGGCAAGGGCGCGCGCTAGGGCGAGCCGCTGGCGCTCGCCCCCGCTCAGTGTACCGGCGGCCCGATTGGCGTAGTCCTTGAGGTGGAAATTCTCTAATTCCCGATCGGCGGCGTCCGAGACCTTCTTTCGTGGCCAGCCGGAGGCCCGCGGCCCGAACTCGACGTTGGCACGGACGCTGAGGTGATCGAAGAGCGCCAGGTCTTGCCAGACGAGGATCACCGGGCCAGCCTTCTCGGAGAGCGTGATGGACCCGTGCGTGGGACGATCAACGCCGGCGAGGCAACGAAGCAGGGAGGACTTCCCCGAACCGCTGGGACCGACGACGGCAAGTACCTTGTTCATTCGGAGTTCGAAGGAGACGTTCCGGAACAGATGGTGCCGTTGTACTTGTCGGCAGAGATCCTTGACGGACAGCACAGCGGGCACGTCGAGGTCAGTCATCGCTGGGCGTCCCCATGAGAAGGATGAGTTGCGGCGCCTTGATGACGAGGAGGATCTGGGCGGCCACGACTCCGGCGGCGGTGCCGACGGCAAGCGTACTGACGGCGTAGTGACGAGGGGTGTACGACGCAGCCATGCACAGCCGCAGGTAGACGGAGCAGGTTTCAGTGATGTCACCGACAAACCAGGCGATCATGTGGTCGCTCCAACAGATGCAGTTGCACAGCAAGATGGAAGTTACAAGGTAGCCGCGCACGAGAGGGGCCACGATCTGTAGCGCGATGGCGACGTCCCTAGCACCAAGGTTCCTGGCGACCGCAATCCGCGACTTCCCCAACTCCCGGCAGCCGGCCCTTACCAGCAGGTAGGCCACGGGCGTACAAAATGCCGTGTGGGCGAGGATGATCGCGACGAACCCACCCTTCAGCCCCCACTTGACAAGCGACAGGTGGGCGGCGGAGCCGACAACAGAAGGCGGCAAAAGGCAAGGGAGTAGGGATAGGACGACGAGCAGGGCGGGAACCCGCGTGTGGCGGATCTGTTCGTAGGCAGCCACCGAAAAACCGACGCCGGTAGAGAGGAGGGCGGCCAGCGCGGTCGCGCACGCGCTGACGGTGATCGCGGAGACCACTTTCCCGTCTATCAGCGCGTCGGTGTACCAGTGGAAGGTCGCCGGCTTGGGCGGCCAAGTGGTCGAAGCACTGTTGAAGGAGAGCGCGACAGCCACAAGCGTTGGGGTCAAGATGACGGCGACGTAAAAAAAGAGCAACACTTGCCTCATGGCGATGCTCCTGAGCGAGGGGCCGCCGGACCGAACAGTGGCATCAACAGCTTTACGACGACGACTGCGGGAAACTGGAGGGCGACCAGGAAGATTGCTCCGGCGGCGACCCTGTGGGTGTCGTTCGCTTTGCGAAATGAGTCGATGATGGCGGCGATAGTCAGTCGCCTGTTGCCGTTTAGCTGGACGTTGGCCACGTCGTCGGACAACGAAAATGCCAGGGCAAGGCAGAACGCGGCCAACTGTGCATTCCGCGTCATCGGCAGGCCGATCCAGCTCAAAGTCCTACGGAATGAACCGTTGAGGTTCCTGGCGGCGGCGATCATCGAATCGGAACACGTCTCGAAAGCGAAAGCTATCACGATCGTGGCTAACGGGAGCGTCCACAGGAGTTGGCCAAGCGCTTCCGCGTAGACGGAATAGCCGCGCAGATCCCCTGCCACGATCGCCGCGGGGCCGTCGAGCGGTCCCGGTTTAGAGAGGAGATCCCGCAGCGCAGCTAGCCGCGAATAATACCCCGCGAGCAGCGCAGAATAGACGACCAAACAGAACACCAGACGTATGCGGCGGCTGAGGACGGTCCGTAGCAGCCAGCCGGCCGGGCAAGCGATCAGGAGGGACACTACGGCGACGGCGACGGCCAGGAGATAGCTAGTCAGGATCGAACAGCTGTACTCCGGTTCCGCGAGGAAAGCGAAGTTGTTGGCGAGCCGGATCCCAGACCCGCCTGGATAGGGCCGTGCCGTAGCCGCTCGAAGGACCAGCACGATCAATCCGGGGCCATAGGCGACGGCTGTCAGGAGCGGGATCGTAAACTGCCAGATGAATCTTGACACAGCGGGCCTATACTCTGGTCTGTCCGTGGCGGGCCTCAGCGAGATTTGAACTTGGTCCAGGTTTCCTGCCAGACTTCCGGGGACTGCTTTGTCGGCAAAGTGCGGAGGCGGCACCGCGCGAGCAGTTCGGCAACAGAGTCCTCGTCCGTGGCCTTGAAAATGCGCTTGTCGGCGTCCGGAAGGTCACGGTACGCGTCCCGGTTTGGCACGTTCGATGCGTACGCCTGCCGCTTCATCAGCAGCGACTGGGCCTTCGCGCCTTGTGCCCAGGAGATGAACTTCTTCGCCGCCGCCTTCCGGGGCGCGTCCTTGGGGATGACGAGCGTCTCCGCCCAAACGAGGCCGCCCTCCTTGGGGATCGTCCAGTCGAAGTCTCCCTTGCCCCGGAGGTTGTACACGACGGATTCCCCGCCGCAGGGGAGGAGCCACATATCGGACCGCTCAAAGGCCCGGAACATGCCGGGGACATCGTAGATGGCTGAGAGCCTGGGCTTCTACTCCTGCATTTTGCCCTTCAGCGCCTGGAACCTCTGGTCGGAGATGTCATAGGGGTCGTCGTTGCCGGCCGCCTTACTGAGGCCGCCCATGCTCAGCAGATATTGATCCACTAGGCCGACCTTTTTGTCGAACTTGTCTTCCCAGATCACCTGGTAGGTACTCGCCTCCTCCGTGGAGACCTTGTCGGTGTTGTAGACGA
>JBBQPD010000808.1:0-3500 GCA_038331535.1 Gemmatales bacterium
GCCATGAAAGTTCGCGGGCGTCATTCCTCGCCACTCGCTTTGTGAAGTTCGGCTTCCAGCTGCTCGACGCGTTTCTGTAAACGGTCCTTCTCGCGCTCTGCCTTTTGGGCGCGTTCGTTAGGCGGCGCGAGCCGTTCGCCCTTTTCGTCGTAACAAATGGCCCGGTCCTTCTCCACGCCCAGCCACAATCCTACTGGCTCCAGCCAGACGCGGCCGTTCTCCTCCGTGAGCGGAAGGTAGCGTGTCCGCGCCCTCTTGTAACCGAGGACACGCACCTCGTCGCCGTCTTCGCCCGCCTGGCGATCCACAATGGCGTAGCACGGCACCTTGCAGCGATGGAGCAGGTCGAGCTTCACGACCAGATCTTTGTCACGCGTGACCGGCGACGTTACCTCGATTACGAGCAGCGACTTCGCGCGCATCTCCAGGACGCGAAACGTCCCGCGCCGGTTGTCCCAGTCACGCACGCGGGAGAAGACGCTCAGGTCCGGCCCCAGAGGCCTGATCCCGATGATCCCGAAATCGACGCGATGTTCGCGCAGCGCCAGCAGACCCGGACGCGCTACGCAGCGCTCGTCGAGAATGTCTTCGAGGTAGTTGCAGTCGCGCGCGTGACCTCGATTGTACATGAACCGATCCTCTTCCTCAGGGAAGACGAAATCCTCGGGCGTGAGTGGCCGATCCTCCTCGTGTTCCTGTCCGTCCGGCCCGACGACGCGGCAAGTCCTGAAACCGAGTCGCCACGGATCGGCTTCACGCCCGGTCGTTCGCGCCGTCGCTCCCGTCGCCGCTTTCATCGCCTGCCCTCCTGCGTTCCCAGAACGGAGTTTACTTGTCCCCGCGTGCCTTGCGTAGCTGGCCTTCCAGTTGTTCGATTCGCCGTTGCAACTCGGCCTTGTCGCGCTCAGCTTTTTTCCGGGCGCGCGTTTCGACCGCTACCCGCTCTGACGGCATGAGAACCTTCCGCCCGCGCTTGTCGTAGAACGTCGCGCGCCGGTCGCCGATACCCAGCCACATTCCGACCGGCTCCAGCCAGACCCGCCCGCGCTTATCCGGCAGTACCTCGACGAACTTGTCTCCCGAGGCGCGGTAGGCCAGTACACGCACTTGTCGGCCGCCTCCATACTGGCGATCGACGATGGCATACCACGGCATGCCGCAGCGAAAATACAGGTCCAGCTTGACGCCCAGATCGAATCGGCGCGTGTCGGAAGATGTTACCTCGATCCCGAGCAGCGTGGTGGCGTGCATCGTCTGGACGGGAAAGGTGCCACGCGCGCCATCCCAGTCTCCGACCCCGTCCAGGACGATGAGGTCGGGCCCGAGTGGTTTCATACCGGGCGCCTGGAAGTCGATGCGATGGTCCGTGAACACGCGGCGACCCGGATTCTTGGCGGCCTGCTCGTCGAGTACCGCGAACAGGTAGTAGCAGTCGCGGCTGTGGTCGTCGGTCAGCACGGGCCGATCTCCTTCCTCGGGATAGAGAAGGTCTTCCTTGCGCAGCGGCACAATTTCGCAGCTGACTTCGCCGTCCGCCCCGACATGGCGCAGGTAGCGCTCGCCATAGCGCCACTTATCCTTGGCCGGAGTCGTGATTCGCGCCGTCGATTTCATCGCCTACCCTCCTGCTTGCGGTCCTCGCAATCGGTGTCTTTGAACAGCTTGTACTCAAAGCTATCGGCCAATGCCAGCCAGCTGGCCTCGACCACGTTTTCGCTGACGCCGACCGTGCCCCACACGGACGAATCGCTCGTGTCGCGCCACTCGATGACCACGCGCACACGCGCCGCCGTCTCCGCGCGGGCGTTGACGACGCGCACCTTGTAGTCCGACAGGTGCATCTCGCGCAGGCGCGGGTGCGTCGGCAGCAGCGCTTTTCGCAAGGCGCCGTCGAGGGCGTTTACCGGGCCATCGCCTTCGCTCACCTCGTGCTTTTCGCTGCCGACCACGCGCAGCTTGATCGTCGCCTCGGTGCGCGGCGTGCCTTCGCGCTCGGCTTCGATGTTGACCCGGTAAGCGAGACGCTCGAACCACGGCCGATACAACCCCGCCGCCTTGCGCACCAGCAGGTCGAACGACGCCTCGGCCGCCTCGAACTCGTAGCCGTCGTTCTCCAGATCCTGCACGCGAGTGAGGATCTTCGTCATCAACGCCCGGTCGTGGGACAGGTTGTACTTCGCCGTCTTGGCCATCACCGTGGATTGACCGGACAACTCACTTACGAGGATGCGGCGTTCGTTGCCGACGAGGGCAGGGTCGATGTGTTCGTAACTGGAGCTGATCTTGGCGACGGCGTGCGTGTGCATCCCGCCCTTGTGCGCGAAGGCGCTGGCGCCGACGAACGGCTGACCGGGACGATAGTTCATGTTCGCCGTCTCGTAGACGTAGCGGGCCACGTCCGTCAGGTTCGGCAAGCTGCCGGGCACCAGAACCTCATGGCCGCGCTTCAGGACGAGGTTGGCGATGACGCTGACGAGATCGACGTTGCCGCAGCGCTCGCCGATGCCGTTGATGGTGCCCTGCACCTGCGTCGCGCCGTGGGCCACTGCCGCCAGCGTGTTCGCCACCGCCACGTCGCTGTCGTTGTGGCAGTGGATGCCCAGTTCCACGCGCAGATGCCGGCGCACCGCCTCGACCGCGGCAACAATTTCCTCCGGCAGCGTGCCGCCGTTGGTGTCGCACAGGATCACGACCTTCGCCCCGGCGTCTTCGGCGGCTTTCAGCGTGCGCAGGGCGTATTCGGGATTGAGGCGGAAACCGTCGAAGAAGTGTTCGGCGTCGTAGAACACCTCGCGACCCTGTTCGACGCAGTACGCCACCGAGTCGGCGATCATGCGCACGTTTTCATCGAGCGTCGTGCCCAGCACCTCGCGGACGTGCATGTCCCACGTCTTGCCGACGATGGTGATGATCGGCGTCTCGGCGTCCAGCAGCGCCTTGATGCAGGTGTCGTCCTTCGGGTGGGCGTTCTTGCGGCGTGTCATGCCAAAGGAGGCGACGCGCGCGCGTTTCAGCGTCAGCTTCTTCACCTCACGAAAGTACTCGAAGTCTTTGGGATTGGAGAGGGGATACCCGCCCTCGATGAAATCGACGCCGAGGTCGTCCAAGCGCTGGGTGATGTTGAGCTTGTCGAGCAGTGAGAAGTTGACGCCCTCGCCCTGGCTGCCGTCGCGCAGCGTCGTGTCGTAGATGTGGATGCGGGGCATGGAATACCTGTCAATGAAAAAAGCCCTGAAGCCGCGAGGCTCCAAGGCCGGTGTCGTTTATTCGCTCCTCGACCCCGGCACTAGCCCTCCCGAACGCCGTTAATAATGACACGGCGCACCGCGACCCGGACGATAATGGGGATGACGTTCGGTAGGGTGAGAAGATTGACAGACACGTGTAGTTTTCCGTCGAAGAATACGGTGAAGGTCATTGCTATTAAACAGAAGCGGGGCAAAGGCGTCCAATCGGATTCTTCTCCTACTCCACAAGGAGCCGCGCACGAAGTAAGCGGA
>JBBQPD010000809.1:0-3496 GCA_038331535.1 Gemmatales bacterium
GGTCGTGTCGCACGGCAGCGCGGCGCTGGGCCAGCGCGATACGTTCCTCGAAGTGCCCGCCGGCGAACGGCGCCGGCAGGTGACCAGCGAGTTGCAGGACGCCAACAGCCGCTCCCGGCTGGTGCGCCTCGATCTCGATGAAGCCGCCCTGCGCGACCTCGACAAGCCGGTTACCGCTCGCATGTCGTTCGAGATCGGCAACCACTTCACCGGCGCGCCCGACCGCGAAGCTTCCTTCACGGACAGCAAAGTCTGGGGGAAGTTTCTCGCCTACAACCTCGACTACGACCGGCAAATGCCGGTGGAATACATCGCCCCGTTCGAGTCGGTACATCGCTACGTCATCCATGTGCCGCCAGCCTATGTCCTGGAGAGTCCGCCGCGCAGCCGCACGGTGCGCTCGAAATGGGGCGTCTTCGAGATCAAGGTGAAGCCGTCGAAAGAGGAGACGACGCGCATCATCGACTTCGAGTTTTCGATGCGCCTCGACAAGACGCGCGTTGAAGCGGCGGACTTCGATGAGTTTCGTCAATTTCATGAGGATGTGAATCGGCATTACCGCGTCTGGCTGACGCTGAAGCCGGTTCAAAACTTGACCGACGCGCCGCTGCTGGAAGCGGTGCTGGCCCTGGCGCCGGAAGATACGGGGAACGCCTCGGCGCTGGCGAAACTGTACCAATTGAACGACCGTGCCGACGACGCGCGCCGCGTTCTCCGCCGTGCCCTCCACTACGCCCCGGACGATGCGGAGTTGTGGCGGCTGGCCGTCAAGGCGGCGAAAAACCCGGCCGACGAAGAAGATGCGCAGCGCGAGATGGTGCGGCGCTTCCCGGACGAGCCGCGCCACGTCCTCGAGCTGGGTGCCGTCCTCATCAATCGCGGCAAGCAGGAGGAAGCGCGGAAGTTGCTGCAACCGCTCACCGAACAGGGGATGCCGTCCCAGCGTGCCCAGGCCCATTATCAACTCGCCCGCAGCCATTACCGCCGCGACGAGTTGAAAGAGGCGCTCGGCCATCTTGACGCCGCCGTCAAGGACGACCAGGAGACCGTCAACACGGTCAAAGCCCACATGCTGCGCGGCCAGGTGCTGGAGGAGCTGGGCAAGTGGCACGAGGCGGCGGCAGCATTCGTCCGGGCGCTAAGTCTGGATCGCGAAGCGACGGAGGCGCTCGACTCGCTCGTGCGCCTCTCGCTGCTGGACGGCAAGAAGAGTGAAGCGCTCGACTATCTACGCCGCTACGTTCTCGCGGTCGGCGACGAGCCGGCCGGTCTTTTGTTGGCGGCTGAATCCTATCTGAAGCTCGGCCATCTGGACGAAGCGCTGGACCTGGCGACGCGCGTCCAGGAGAAGCGTTACCTCGGCAAGATCGAGCGTACCATCGGTCTGGTCTGGCTGAAGCGCGGCGATCTGAGCCAGGCGGTGAGCCATCTCGCGAAGGCGGAGCCGGGGCCGGCAGTGTTCGAGGGACTGATCCGGGCGCGCATCGGTCTGGGAGAGCTAGCGCAGGTCGAACCCGTCCTGGAGGCGGCAGCGAAGCTCGACAAACCTACGGACGCCCTGCGCGAGGCGATTTCCCTCGGCCGCAACCTCATCCAGCGCCGCAACGAGCTGGCGGCAACGCTGACCGAACAGCAAAAGAAGGAAGCGCTGGCAGCACTGGGTTGCTTCGTGTGTGTCGAGTCGCTGCGCGAGGAGGGGAAGTCTGCGGCGGCAGCGGAAGCGCGCCTGGCGAAGCTGACGACCGCCGTTAATGTCGGTCCCTTGTGCGCCTGGTCGGCTCGCCAGGCGCTGGAACGCGGCAAGCTCGCTGTCGCGCTCGCCGAGGCGGAAAAGGCCATCGCCCTCAGTCCCGATTACGCCGGAGGCTATTTTGTCCGCGGCCGGGTTCGATTAGAGCGCGGCACCGAAGGAGCGTTGGCCGACCTCACGAAAGCGGCGGAGCTGACGCAGAAGAAGGATGCCGACGTTTTGCATGCGCTGGCCGACGCCTTGCACCGGGGCGGACGGTTGCCGGAAGCACTGGACGTGCAGCGCCGCGCGGTGAAATTGCGGCCGAAAGACCAGGAGATGGCCGAGCAACTGTCAGCGTTCGAGAAAGAGGCTGCCGCGACGGGTACGGATCCATTTGCCGCTTGCGGCTTAGCGGTCATGCCCCGCTAAGCCGCAAGCGGCAAACCTGCGCAAATCGCGAATAATTTGGACGAGGCGCATGAGAGAGGGGTCCGGTGCTAGCCCGGACCCCTCTGACTGCTTCCACTTCGGTGATCGATCGGCAACGGTCGGTCCCGCCTCCCCTTCTCGCGGCGGAATCGAACGTCTTCCAGCTGGGCAGTGTGTGCGTCCCGGATGCCTACGGGCGAAAGAACTTTGGGGCGAGTTCCGACCCGTAGCCCGTTCAGGGCGTAACCGACGAAGCGCCCGACACTGGGGCGTCGGCATTCTTCAAAGGCAATAGTTCCTGACGGTAAATCGGCACGTCACGCGGAGCTTCGATGCCCAGACGGATTTTGCCGCGGTCGATATCGACGACGGTGATGCAGATGTTGTCACCGATGAAGATCTTCTCACCGAGCTTGCGGCTCAAAACCAGCATGTCGCTACCCTCCTACGAGCGAAGCCGTGGTGGACTGGCTGCTCAATTGTAGGCTACTTTCTACCTTCTCGCGGCCTTACGGGGTCCGAATTGCAGCCTTTCGACCGGGTGGGTACCCCGCGCATTCGCTATTGCCGATGTGCTCGACAGAAGTGAGTAATCGGAGGAATCCATAAAATCAGCCCATTCGGCAAGTCGGGATGTTGCTTCGGCGCGATTCAGGGCAGGCGCGATTTATTTCGCAGGCGGCAGTACAGCGACAACCGTCTGTCAGTGGTTAAGCAGTGGACACTTGGTTCGGAGTCGCAGGACGGGAGTCAGCCATGAACGACTGGTTCAGTGCGCGCCGCCTGTTGTGGCTCCTTCTCGTCGGCCTCGTTGCGGCGGGCGTGGTCGTCTATTTCATCCTGAAGCCGCGCGTCGTGCTGTACTGCGCCCAGGATAAGGAGTTTGCCGAGGACATCCTCGCGCGTTTCCAGCGCGACACCGGCCTGAAGGTGACGCCGGAGTACGACACTGAGGCGGCCAAGTCCGTCAGCCTGTACACGAACCTGGTGAACGAGCGCGACCGGCCGCGCTGCGACGTCTTCTGGAACAACGAGATTCTGTCCACGATCCGCTTGCAACGGCAGGGCTTGCTCGAACCTTACGATAGTCCGTCGGCTCGTCCGCTGCGTCCGTTTCCGGGTTCGGCAAGCACCGGCGACCACACCTGGCACGCCTTCGCCACGCGCGCCCGTGTGCTGCTGGTCAACACGCGGCTGGTGAAGGAGGAAGACTGGCCGCATTCCCTGCTCGACCTGACGCGCAAACGCTTCCGCGGCCAGGTGGTCATGGCGAAACCGCAGTTCGGCACGTCGGCGACGCAGGCCGCGTGCCTCTTCGAGGTTCTCGGCGTGGAT